>JAGQZT010000008.1 GCA_020435335.1 Flavobacteriales bacterium
AAACTGTTTAAACAGGTTAATAGTAATAGTAAACCTTATTTTAAAAAATTATACATTACTATATTTTATATGTATAAAAAAATCACTTGTTTTTTAGTGTTTGTTTTTTTGGTTTCGGCCTTTGGATTTTCTCAGGGAAAATTAAAAGACGGTTACCAGAAATTTTACTATTCGAACGGTCAGATTTCAAGTGAAGGTTTAATTCAGAACGGAATGCCTGAAGGGTACTGGATTTCCTACTATCCTAACGGGATCATTAAATCTGAAGGAAACCGGAAACAGAGTTTGCTGGACAGTACCTGGATTTTTTATAGTGAGTTGGGTAACCTGCAATCTAAGATCAATTACAGGAAAGGTAAGAAAAACGGAATTAAACTTACGTTCAGCGACAGTTGTAACCTGGTTATGGAGGAAAATTTCATCGATGATGTAAAGGACGGATCCGAAGTGGCTTACTACGATACCCCCGGGGAAAAAAAGTGGAAAGAAATTCCTTTTGTTGAAAACATCAAGGAAGGAGTCGGTTATGAGTATGCCGAAGAAGATGGTCGTTTGATCACCATTATTCATTACAAGAAAGGGACTTTAATGGGGCAGGAAAAGATCAATCGGATGGATCGGAACGGTAAAAAGACGGCTACCTGGAAGAAGTTTTATGAAGATGGAAAACTGATGGAAGAATCCAGGTATAAAGACGGTTTGTTGAACGGTTATTTAAAAGAATATGATCAAAAAGGCACGTTGATTAATGCCACATTGTACGTAAACGGGGTTGCTCAAACCTATGCAGAAGAGATAGCTGCTCTCGATATCCGGAAAGAATATTATGAAGATGGTACGGTGAGACGAGAAGGTATTTATGATGTGATCGGAAAGGAAAATGGGGTTTTTAAATACTTCGATCCAAAAGGAAAAATAGAAAAAACGGAATTTTATGTGCACGGTGTTCTGGTAGCTGTGGGTTTGATTGACGAAGCAGGAAAACGGCAGGGATATTGGGAAGAGTATTACCTGAATCCTGAAGGACAATTAAAATCCAAGGGTTCGTATAAGGATGGTGAGAAGATTGATGAATGGGAATATTATTTTGCCGATAATCAGCTGCAGCAGATCGGAAAATATAATAAAAACGGTAAACCACACGGGTTATGGAAATGGTATTTTGAGAGTGGTAAATTACTTCGTGAAGAGAATTTCAGAAAAGGGTTGGAAGATGGTATGTTGCATGAATACCTGGAAGATGGTTCCGTGATCACGGAAGGGGAGTTTATTGATGGTAAAAAAGAAGGCATGTGGTTATACCAGTTAGGCGATCATAAAGAAGAAGGTAATTACAGGGATGGTGTGCGCCATGGTGTCTGGACCTATCATTACACCACAACCGGTGAATTGAATTTCGAAGGAAATTTTATTGATGGACAACCTGACGGAAAGCATAAATATTATTATGAAAATGGTAAGCCGAAACGGGAAGAAATTTATATGTTCGGTACCAAATCAGGAACCTGGAAGTTTTATGATACCCTGGGAGAAGTAAGCTTGACTATTCAATACAAAGATGGTAAGGAGTATAAGCTTGACAGTACCAAATTAACAGATAAATAATAGTGCGGAAGGTGGAAAAAACCAAAACGTCATACGACGAGCTTGTTGCGGAAATTGAACTTCTGAGAAGAAGGGAAGAGGGAATTTCCATGGTGCTGGATAACATCAATGAGATGTTCTATAAGATTTCATTCGATGATAAAGGAAATAAATCGATCGATTATGTTAGTCCGCAAGTTGAAAATGTGTTGGGGATCACCACATATGATTATGCTAATCATCCTAATCTGATTATTGAACATTTTCATCCCGAAGAAATCGATAAACTGATTGAAGAAAGTAAAAAGATTAAAAAAGGAACGGAAAACTGGTCTGCTACTTATCGGTTTTATCACAAGAAAAAAAAGAATTACGTCTGGATTGAAGAAAATATCATAACAGTATTTGATCCAAAAGGGAAAAAGAAATTTCTGTTCGGTACAGCGAGGGATGTTACTCAAAAAATCAATCAGCAACGTCAACTGGAGTTTATTCTGGAAAACATTGAATATTGTATTTACAATGTTAAATTCAGTGAAAAAGGAAAGACCTTAAACTACATCAGTAATACGGTTAAGAATATTACCGGATTAACAGCTGAAGAGTTTACTAAGGAAGGAACATCCGGACAGTTGATTAATCGAATACATCCTGATGATATTGATATGATTAACGACCATATCAATAACGGACTTTATGTAGAAAAGAAGAAAAAAATACATACTGAATTCCGGTTTAAACCAAAAGGGAAGAAACAATACTGTTGGATAGAAGAAACGGTTTATGCCAATTACAACAAAAGTGGTGATATCATCGAAACGACTACCGTGTTGCGAGATATCACTCAAAACAAGGAAACGGCTCTTAAGCTGGAAGAGAGTGAATTTCTCTATAAAACATTTTCAAATTTAAGTAATGAGGTGGTGCTTATTCACGATCAAGGAATCGTGAAGGAAATAAACAATTCGATCTACAAAGTAATGGGCTATAAGCCGGAAGAACTACTTAATAAATCCATTATTAGTCTGGCTACCGAAGAATCCGTGAAAGTGATCCAAAAGAATATAGCTACCAGTTACACCAAACCTTATGAAGTAGAAGGGTACAAAAAAAATGGTGAGAAAATTTATATGCTGGTCACCGGAAAACCCATTAACTGGAAAGGTGAAAAGTTACGAGCGGTAACCATGTTGGATATTACCGAACGAAAAATCATTGAAAATCACCTGAAGGAAAGTGAAGAGAAATACAGAAACATTTTCAGTAAGAATATGGCCGGTGTATTTATTACTGAAAATGACAAAATCATTGAATGTAATAATGCTTTCGCCAAGATTTTTGGATATAAATCCCGGGTGGAACTGATCGGAAAATCTTCTTTCACGATTTATTTCAATAAAAAGGACAGAGAAGAATACATCGCCGACCTGAATAAGAAAGGTTATCTGGCCAATTACCGGATCCGTCATAAAAAAAAGGACGGATCGGAGTTGTGGATTTTAACGAACGTAACCAAAAAAGAAAATCGCATCGAAGGAACATTAATTGAAATTACCGATGAGATCAGAAAGGAGGAACTGGATAAAGAAAAACTGAGGGCACAAATTGCTGAAGAATCCAATAAAATACTCCAAAAAGAGATTGAGGAGCGCAAGAAAATCGAGAGAAAACTGATTGAAAATCAGAAGTATACAAACAGTATTATTGATAGTTCCCTGGACATTATCTGTGCGTCCGACAATACCGGAAAGATCATAGAAATCAACAATGCCGGTCTATCCGTATTTGGGTTTGAAGAATCCGAGATATACAAGTATAAATCGAAAGTCTTTTATGCCAATACGGAAGAATTTTTGAAAGTAAGCCGTCAATTAAAGAAAACGGGTACTTATATCGGAGAGGTTAAAAACAAAAGAAAAAACGGTGAAGTATTTACCTGTTTTTTATCGGCCTCTTTGCTTCATGATGAGGAAGGAAATATTATCGGATCGATGGGCGTATCCAGGGATATTACCGAATTAAAGGAGGCAGAGCAACAGCTGATTGACAGCGAAGAGAAATACCGCGATTTGTTTGAAAACGCTACGGATCTGATCCAAAGTGTAGACATAAACGGAAACATTCTGTATGTGAATGAGGCCTGGAAAAAAACCCTGGGCTATACCGATGAAGAAATTGAAAATAAAAACGTGTTTGATTTTATTCATTCGGACTGTAAAAACAAATGCGACGCCCTGTTTTCGGAAATCTTAGGCGAGCAACCCAATAAATCGAAGAAGATCTCATACGAACTGCGTTCTAAGAAGAATGAAAAGATCATTGTTGAAGGGAATGTGAGTTTAAAATACCACGAGGGAAAACCTCATTCCACCCGGGCGATCTTGCGAAATGTTACGGAAGAACAATGGGAAAAAACCAAGCAAACGGTTTATAACAACGTAGCCAAGATCATTTCCGAAAAGGTAAATGCCGAAGAGATTTACGAAAGCATCCGAAAAGAGCTGGGTAAGATCATTAATACGGATATTTTTTCGATTTCCTATGTTGTAAACAAAGACACCGTTGATTTTACCTATTATTACGATGTTACGCGAAAAGGCCGAATCTACCCGGAAAAAAGATACAAAAAACACGGCTTGAATGAGTATTACATTAAGCTTGGAAAATCGAAGATTTTATACAAAGAAGACTGGAATAAGATCATTGATTCCGGCAAATATCAACTTTATGGACCCGAAGCAGAAGTATTTATCGGAGTTCCTCTGAAGATCAAGAATAAGGTGATCGGAGTTCTGGCGGTTCAATCGTATGATGATAAGCATGCTTATGACAAACGCGCTGTTGAAATACTCGAATTTATTTCATCGGCACTGGCACAAACGGTTCAACGGAAATACGATGAAGAAGAACTGAAGAACTCCCTGAAGGAAAAAGAAGTGTTGTTAAAAGAAGTTCATCACCGGGTAAAAAATAACCTGCAGGTTATTTCCAGCATCTTAAATTTACAATCTTCCTACGTGAAAGATGAAAACACGCTGGACATTCTAAAAGAAAGCCAGAACAGGATCAAATCCATGTCTTTTATTCACGAAAGTCTTTACCAGAACAACGACTTCTCTCAAATTAATTTTTCCGAATATGTGATCAGTTTGTCTAAAAATTTAGTACATTCATACGGCGTTTATGATAATTTGGTGGAGCTGAAACTGGACGTGCAGGAGGTTTCCCTTAATCTGGATCAATCCATCCCGTGCGGACTCCTGATCAACGAACTGATTTCAAATGCCCTGAAATATGCTTTTCCTAAAGGAAAAAGAGGGGTTATAACCATCGAATTGTTTGAAAAAAGTGGAAAAGTTTATTTAGCAGTTAAAGATAATGGTGTAGGTTTGCCAAAAAATATAGACTACAGGAATACGGATTCGCTCGGCCTGCAGTTGGTAATGACCTTAACGGAACAACTCAACGCCAAAATAGAATTAGACAATAGCAAAGGCGCCAAATATTACATAGAAATAAAGAAAGAACAATGAGCCTGAAAAACAACATATTAGTAGTGGAAGATGAAGCCATCGTTTCGAAAGACATCCAACAAAGTCTGAAGAAACTGGGCTACAACATTGTTGCTGCCGTTGATACCGGTGAGAAGGCCGTTGAGAAAGCCAACGAACACCACCCGGATTTGGTGTTGATGGACATCATGCTGAAGGGAAAAATGAGCGGTATCGATGCTGCCGAAAGGATCAAGGAACAACTTCATATTCCGGTTATCTACCTGACGGCCTATGCCGACGAGAACACCCTGGCAAAAGCCAAGGTAACGGAACCATACGGCTACATCATTAAACCGTTTAAAGAAATTGACCTGCATACCTCTATCGAAATGGCGCTGTACAAACACAGCAAAGAAAAAGAGGTGATCAAAGAGCGTGATTTTTTATACTCGCTCGTTGAAAACAGGGAAGACGAAGGTGTTATTTTCGTGAAGTCCAATTCCAGGTTGGTGAAGGTGAATACAGCCGATATTTTGTTTGTGGAAGCCTTAAAAGATTACGTTGTGATCAATACAACCGATGCGAAGTTCACCATCCACTCCACCATGAAGGATATTCAAAAGAAATTGCCTACCAGAGACTTCCAGCGGATTCATCGTTCATACATTGTACGCTTAGACAAGATTGAAGCCATCGAACAACCGAATGTGGTAATCGAAAAAGGCAAGAGACTTCTTCCTATCGGAGGATCCTACAAAGATGAGCTGTTCCAGCGCATCAACCTGGTTTAATCCCGTTTGATATAAAAACTGTTTGCTTGTGCTACACTGGTAAGCACCAGGTCGTTGATGCACAAATTTTCGGGTAAAGTGGTCGTGTAATAAATGACTTCGGCTATGTTCTCGGCCGTCATGGGCGTATAGCCGTTGTAAACCTGTTTGGCTTTTTGCTTGTCGCCATGAAAACGCACTTCCGAAAATTCGGTCTCTGCTGCGCCCGGACAGACCTGGGTAACCTTGATGCCTTCACCCAGGAGATCGACCCGCATAGCCTTCGAAATGGCGTCTACGGCATGCTTGGATGCACAATACACATTCCCCTTTTCATAAACTTCCTTACCGGCTGTTGACCCGATGTTGATGATGTGCCCCTTGTGCCGGTTCTGCATCAGCGGAATGACGGCCTTACTGACATATAGCAAACCCTTTACATTGGTGTTGATCATGCGTTCCCAGTCGTTGAGGTCACCATCCTGGATCTTGTCGAAGCCGCTTGCCAGGCCGGCATTATTGATAAGGACATCAACGGCCGTCCAGCTACCCTTCATGGATGAGATTGCCTCAAAGGTGGCTTCTTTGTCCTGAACATCAAAACAAAGCGTTAACACTTCGACCCCGTATTTTGAAATCAGTTCCTGCTTAACTTCGGTAAGCCGGTCGTTTCGCCGTCCGGTTAAGATCAGGTTATTGTTGTTTTTGGCGAAAATATCGGCGCAAGCCTTTCCGAAACCGGAAGTAGCGCCCGTAATCATAATAAGTTTATTCATGGTTAATAGCTATTAATGGACAAAAGAACCAACGTACAAGCCACTTCATTTTCAATGCCGTTAGCCGCTGCCAGATCCATCAACTCCTGGTTTTCTGTTCCGGGGTTAAAGATGATTCTTTTGGGTTTGATTTGATGAATGATGTAATCGTAATACACCGGTTGGTTTTTGGGTCCCACATAAAGCGTTACGGTGTCAATTTCTTCAATCACCGGGTTGTTGGTGAGGATTTCAATGTTGTGGATAAGCCCTTGACGTAATCCGACCGGAAAAACCGGGTGGCCCTTTTGATGTAAACTCACGGTTGCTTTATAAGCGTAACGATCAGGATTTGGACTGGCGCCCAGGATCAATGTTCTTTTCTTCTCTTTCATTTTTCGGGATAGCCGTTGTCTACCCAGCATTTAAGTTTACTCAGCTGACTATCGGATAATTTCGACCCTCTGGGCATACTCTTGGAGACCAGCACGGTAGAGTTGAATTGTCCGTTGTTAATCACGGTTTTTAATCCGTTGTAGCTGGTAAAGTCGCCAACGCTGGAATTATTACCATGACAATTGGAGCTGGTGCAATTGGAGTTGATGATGGAAGCAATACCACTGTTGTAGGTTAGGTTGGAACCATCACAGGTGATACCGGTTGTTTTATTTTCTTCTTTGCTGCAGGCAAGGAAAAACAAGGAGAGGATCAAGCATAAAGCAACCTGTAATCGAATCATAAATAAAGGACGTTTCGTTTTTCGTACTAACGAAAACGGAGGCAAAATGTTACTTTTCTGCACAAGTTGCGGCCTTCAGGTATTCTTTATTCATTTTGGCAATGAATTCCAGTGATATTCCTTTCGGGCATTCCACCTCACAAGCTCCGGTATTGGTACAGTTCCCGAAACCTTCCTTGTCCATTTGCTCCACCATGTTCAACACACGTTCGGTAGCTTCTACGCGGCCCTGAGGTAAGTATGCGAACTGAGACACTTTTGCCGAAACATAAAGCATGGCAGAACCATTCTTACAGGTGGCCACACACGCACCACAACCAATACAGGTGGCCGCATCGAACGCCTTGTCGGCATCACGTTTAGGCACCGGAATCGCATTGGCATCTTGTGTATTTCCGGAAGTGTTTACGGAAACAAACCCTCCGGCATGCTGAATCCGGTCGAAAGAACTACGATCCACAACCAAATCTTTGATTACCGGGAACGCTTTGGATCGGAAAGGCTCAATGTAAATAGTATCACCGTCTTTGAACATACGCATGTGCAGCTGACAGGTGGTTACGCCACGGTCGGGACCATGAGCTTCACCGTTGATGTATAACGAACACATCCCGCAAATACCTTCGCGGCAATCGTGGTCAAAAGCAACAGGATCTTCCCCTTTATCGATCAGTTCGTTGTTTAATAAGTCTAACATTTCCAAAAATGAGGAATCGGGAGAAACGTTGCTTATCGGGTAAGTTTCCATTTTCCCGGCCGACTTTGCGTCTTTTTGACGCCAGATTTTCAATGTTAAGTTCATAGTCTTCTTATTTGTACGAACGTTGTTTCAGTTCAATGTCATTAAATGTTAATTCTTCTTTGTGCATCACAGCATCTTTCGGGTCGCCTTTGTATTCCCAGGCAGCGACGTAGGCAAAGTTCTTGTCGTCACGCTTGGCCTCGCCTTTTTGCTCACCATCCTCTTCAACAGATTCTTCTCTAAAGTGACCACCGCACGATTCGTTTCGGTGTAAGGCATCGATAGCGAACAACTCGCCCAGTTCCAGGAAGTCGGCCAAACGACCGGCTTTTTCCAGCTCAGGGTTGAATTCGTCCATTCCTCCCGGAACACGAACATCTTTCCAGAATTCATCGCGAATCTGGCGAATTTCTTCCATGGCTTCTTTCAGGCCTTTTTCATTTCGGGCCATCCCAACTTTATCCCACATCACTTTACCTAAACGTTTGTGGAAATAGTCCACGGATTTGGTTCCTTTGATGTTGATGAGTTGTTCCAGCTGGCCACGAACCTCTTTCTCTGCCTGTTCGAACTCCGGAGATTCGGTTGAGATTTTCCCGGTACGAATGTCGCTGGCCAGGTAATCACCAATGGTGTAAGGCAGCACAAAATATCCGTCGGCCAGACCCTGCATCAAGGCGGAAGCTCCCAAACGGTTGGCTCCGTGATCCGAGAAGTTGGCTTCACCGGCGGCATAACAGCCCGGAATAGTTGTCATCAGGTTATAATCTACCCAAATACCACCCATGGTATAGTGTACCGCAGGGTAGATCATCATTGGGGTTTTATAGGGATTTTGATCGGTAATTTTTTCATACATCTGGAAGAGGTTACCATATTTGGCTTCTACCACTTGTTCTCCCAGTTCACGAATGCGGTCGTCGGAAGCGTTGGTTTCGTGCTGGATCATGGCTTTTTCTTTTCCATAACGCATGATGGCTGAAGAGAAATCCAGGTAAACGGCTTCACCGGTGGCGTTCACCCCAAACCCGGCATCACAACGCTCTTTAGCAGCACGGGAAGCCACATCACGAGGAACGAGGTTACCGAAGGCAGGATACCTTCTTTCCAAATAATAATCCCGATCTTCTTCTTTGATCTGGGTCGGCTTCAGTTTGCCTTCGCGGATCGCCATTACATCCTCCATGTTCTTCGGAACCCAAATTCTACCGTCGTTTCTTAACGATTCCGACATCAGAGTCAACTTAGACTGGTGATCTCCGGATCGCGGAATACAGGTCGGGTGAATTTGCGTGTAACAAGGGTTGGCGAAAAACGCACCTTTTTTATGAATCTTCCAGGCCGCACTGGCATTGGAACCCATCGCGTTGGTTGACAGGAAGAACACGTTTCCGTAACCTCCGGAAGCGATCACTACAGCGTGAGCCGAGTGTCTTTCAATTTCTCCGGTTACCAGGTTCCGGGCAATGATTCCTCTGGCTTTGCCGTCTACAATTACCACATCCAGCATTTCGTGACGGTTATACATTTTGATCTTGCCCTTACCGATCTGGCGGCTCATGGCCGAATAGGCGCCCAATAATAACTGTTGGCCGGTTTGTCCTTTGGCGTAGAAGGTTCTGGAAACCAGCACCCCACCGAAAGAACGGTTGTCCAGCAATCCGCCGTAATCACGCGCAAAAGGAACACCCTGAGCCACACACTGGTCGATGATGTTGGCAGATACTTCCGCCAAACGGTAAACATTCGCTTCCCGGGCACGGTAATCGCCCCCTTTAACGGTATCATAAAACAAGCGATAAGTCGAGTCGCCGTCGTTTTGGTAGTTCTTGGCAGCATTGATCCCTCCCTGAGCAGCAATGGAGTGTGCCCTACGCGGAGAATCCTGATAGCAAAAAGCCTTTACATTATAACCCAACTCAGCCAGTGAAGCAGAAGCAGAACCTCCCGCCAAACCGGTTCCCACAACGATCACGTCGATCAGTCGTTTGTTGGCCGGGTTAACTACATTAATCTTGTTCTTGTGGTTGGTCCATTTATCTTTAATAGGACCTTCTGGTATTTTCGAATCTAATTTTGACATACTCCGATAGATTAATGACTTGAATTAATAAAATGGAACAATGCGATGGCAATGAATCCCAACGGAATGATGATCGCATACAGGTTTCCTAATTTCTTGATGGTTGGTGTATAGCGGTTGTGGCGGAACCCGACAGACTGGAATGCAGACTGGAACCCATGCAGCAGGTGCAGGGAAAGGAACACAAATGCCAGACAGTAGATACCTACCCGGATCGGGTTCACAAACTTGTGTTGCAGCTCTTCAAAATAGCGCATACCCCCTTCGGCGTTCAGGCCGCTCATGTCGCCGTTGATGAACTTGGTTTTGATCTCAGGAATCCAGAAATCATAAAAATGCAACCCTAAAAACAGCATCACCATGATTCCGGTAATGATCATGTTGCGGCTCATCCAGCTGGAATTTTCTCCCGGCTTGTTGAAAGCATACTTTACAGGGCGCGCCTGTTTGTTTTTCAACTCCAGGTTAATCCCCATCATCAAATGGAAAAGTACACCGAAGATTAATACAGGCTGCATCACATATTGAATTAACGGGTTGGTACCCATAAAATGCGATGTGCTGTTAAAGCCATCCGGACTGATTACCGATAGCGAATTGATAATAAAGTGTTGTAACAAGAAAATCAATAAGAAAAAGCCCGACAGAGCCATTAACACTTTTCTACCAACAGATGTTTTAGAAAATCCCTTACTCATAGTGGTATTTTTAAAGAAAATATTAGTTACGCAAATGTAGCTATTGTCTGCTTTTAAGCAATTCTAATCGGGTTAATTTAACTTATTTAGAATCAATCTTAATAACCAGCTAGCGCACGCTGGAATTTTGATATTGGAAGGCATCATAAACAAAATGGAAACGCTTGTTTTTGAAAAGGTATTTCTGCTCGTCGATGTAGATGTGTTCGCCTTCTTTCAGGTCGTTCAGATTTGTTACATCGGAGAACTTCGTGTGCACGGTGCCTTTGGTTCTATAGGCCAGGTCCAGGTACTGAATGTTAACACCCCGTTCGGAACCACAGAGAATCACATGGACCGGTTTGCTCACCTTATTGATGAAGTCGTAATCGCGCATGGATTCGAAATTGTCGGCGATCAGGATCAGGGAAGATGCAGACGTGTAGTATTTGGCACCTTCGATCAAGGCCTCCACATCATTCTCCAGGCTTTCGCCCCCACCAGATCCTTTAAGCATGCATTTGGTAGCGGTTTGCATCACAGCGTCCACTCCTTTGTTTTCGGTTACGTAAATGCCTTTGGTTTCCAGCGGTTTCTTTTTCCGGGATTCCGTATCGTCGCCGTCGTTGAAAAAGACAAAATATTTCGCCTTGTCGTTTTGTGTTTGCGCCTTTAACCAGATGAACACCTGGGCGCTGTAGGGCGACATGCTGCCGGTTACGTCCGTGACCACGATAAAATTGCTCCAATCACGGTTTCGATCAAACGCATTCAACACGGTAGAATCCTGATAGAGCTGGTGATTGTAAAAGAAATCAGGTGGCGGCGGCGGTTTCACGGTGTCCACAAACCAGATGGTGTCGTAGATGTAGCCCCATTTTTTGTCGTAGTGTGTTTTGATCGTAAACTTCATGGGTTTCTTGGTGGTGCCGGAACTAGTAGAATCTCCGGTACCGGTGGAGTCGCTGGATCCGGTAAGATTGCTATTGGTTGTTGTTGGGTTGTTGTACCGGTCGATGCTGTCCTGCTTCAGGAAGCTGCCGACGAGTTTTTTCAGGTAATCGGCTTCCTGTTTAAGCATGCTGTTGCTGGAGTTGGGGCGAAAGGTGATGATGAAACCGTGGAACATTTGATTACACACTTCCGGGTTGTTGCCTTTGGTTTGTTCAGTGAGCTGGAACTCCCATAAAGGAGCCTCGAATAAGCCGGGAACCAAGCGATTCAGTTCCTTCAGCCGGTTCAGGTTAAGTAGTTGCTGGTTGAAGGTGGGCGAACTGCGAAAGCGAGTGTACACCAACTCCACCTTTAATACTACGCGCTCCTGAAGCTGTTGTTTTTGTTCCGGGTTGAGGATAACGGGTTTGGCGAAGGGTGTAGCAATGTACAGTTGGTTCTCGCTCAGTTGGGCGAGGCTTACCTCTTCCACCACCACGGGAGTCCGGTTGGTCAGCCCGTTGAGCGAAACCGCCCCGAAGGCCACTTGTGCGACCATGAAAATAAGCAGTAAAAACCCCCTCATTCTACCCTGAATAGTTACTTTTGTTTTAGTACAAACCATTTAAGCCCTCAAATATTGCAAAAAGTAAAGGCAAAAAAGCATCTTGGCCAGCATTTTTTAACCGATTTGGATATCGCCCGGCAAATTGTTGATGCGTTAATGCTTGCCGATACCTATAGCCACGTGCTGGAGGTTGGGCCCGGAATGGGCGTGCTGACTCAGTTTTTGATTCAAAACAAAGGCTATACAACCTTTCCGATCGACGTCGACCGGGAATCGATCGGTTACCTGGCCGAGAAATATCCCGAGCTGAAGGGCAACATCATTTACGGCGACTTCCTGCAGCTTGATCTTCCCGAATTGACTAACAACGAACCCTTTGCGGTGATTGGTAACTTCCCCTACAACATTTCCACACAGATCCTGTTCAAGGTACTCGATTACAAGGATCACATTCCCGAGATCGTGGGCATGTTCCAGAAGGAGGTCGCCGAGCGGGTAGCGGCCGGACCAGGAAGTAAAACCTATGGCATCACCAGCGTGCTGTTGCAGGCTTTTTATGATGTGGAATACCTGTTTACGGTTGATGAGCACGTGTTCGATCCACCGCCGAAAGTAAAATCGGCCGTGATTCGCCTGACGCGGAATGACAATAAACAACTGGATTGTGATGAGGTGCTGTTCAAAGCGATCGTAAAAACCGCGTTTAATCAGCGACGAAAAACCTTGCGGAATTCCTTAAAAACCTATCTGAACGAGGAGCTCAAACAAGAAGAAATCTTCAACAAGCGGCCCGAACAATTAGGTGTGGAGGATTTTGTGGGGTTGACGAGGTTGTTGGGGTAAAAGGGGTTTGACAAGATAATGTGGAGCCTTTTCGCCTGGCATATTTATCTGTATTATTTTACTTCTGTTGTTTCAAAGCTTGTCGTTTCCGAAACGCGTTTAATGGTATAGGTAGTTCCTTTTGTAGCATGAACTGTTATCACCACCCTTAGACTACTGTTTTTACTAACAATTCTCCTTTGCTCCATATCATAGACGCAATTTCCCGAACCGTTGCCAGAGGCAGAAAGTTTTTCCGGATAATCTGGTTTATAAACATAAGTCGTGAAAATGTCAAAATTTGCTTTTCCTGAGGCTATGTTTTTTAATACGTATGTATTCATGACATCAATACTGAATTGAGAAGGGCCGAAAGCCCAGCTTAATGGAGATTTGATGGTTACACTATCACCAACGGTTAACTTCCCAGAAGAGAATAAATCAACAGAAAGCTTCTCGTTCATCGATGAGATTAATTGATTTTTCCCGATTCCATATACACTATCTATAGGTAAATCAGTAACTTTTATCTTATCCTTTAAGCTATAAGTGCCCTTAATGGATTGTCCATTCTTAATCAATTCATCTTTTGGCAAACCCGTTTCCAGATATTTAATTTCAATTGGCATTACACCGTTCTTTTCCCTTCCGGTGATGTAAGCGATTTTTGCCACTAATTTTTCTTCATAAATTTTTGGGTTATCAGGGTTATCTTTTCCTTCTGACTTTAGGAAATTAATGAAATCCTCAGAAGCTTCGTAAGTCTGCACGGTTTTTCTTTCCAGTTTTGTCGTAACCACATATTTAGATTTTGGACGGAATTCATTTGCAAAATCTATTTGTTCTTGCCCACTTGTGGTTAAGGCAATTCCTAGAAAAACAGGTATAAGAAAGGGATTCATTTTCATAATTACGGGTAACATTTTGGACAAACTGCGTATTAATGCTGATCAGGCTTCGTTACAGCATGTTTTATTTTTTCACTTACAGCGTTTTTAAATTCCGTGTAACGACCTTGTTCTATGCATTTTGATGGAATCAATAAATGATCTTGGCTTACCAGGGAAATATATTGGTTATTTACCTCCGCTTTAATTATGCCGGACCAATTTAGAATCTTCTCGTGGTCATCCTGAAGGATCGTCATGAATGAGTCAGTAAGAATTATCTTATGGATTTTGGTCGTTTTTAGTCTCTGCAGATATTCATTTATTTGTTTTTTCCAGGCTCTGATTTCTAAAGCTTTTTGTACAAACCCTAAAAAAAATATGATGGTTACTATTTGTCCAATACAGAACAGGATCATCAAAAATATCAGTAGCATAGTGGGCGAATCATCAAAACCAAGATTACCAATGCCGAATGATATAACTGTAATACTGATTGTTATGGCTAAAGAAGCAAGGAATTTGAAAAAGAAACCTTTTGTTTTTGGGCTTTTAAAATAATGTCCTTGTCCTTTGGCGAAGAATATTTCCTCATAAGCCTCTATTGTTGGTGATATCTCAAATTCCAAATTCATTTGCTATAACTTGCGCACAAGCCAAATATACCGAAAAAGCATGCGTTAACAGACTATTACGGATTTTGAGCGGCTGGCGAATTTATTGCAGCTTTAATTGTCCGTCTGGTTGGAACACATAAGACTGTTTACCCTTAAAGACCTTAAAAACCCCCGAATGCATACTTCCTTCGAACTTATCATATTCTATGGGGATCACCATTTCTCCCTGGTAATTCATAAAACCATATTTACCCTTCTTGCTAACGCAAATTAGTGATGAATTAATTTCATTTCCGGTGTAGTAAGCCGTACCGCCCGAAACAGACCATCGTCCGCCGAGCTTTCCTCGGCTGCTTGAGCCCAAAGACACAAGATCAAAAGGACCGGCAACTAATTTCAAGGCAGCATTGGCGTTGTCATAGTGAAAATAGTGGTATCCGTTTTTTTCGACAATGTGAATCAAATCACCAAAAACATTTATTTCAGAATAAACCGTTTTTTTGAGCTCTTTACCTGACGCGCTATAAAGACCTTGTTCCATGATGTTGTTCGGGCTGTTGCCGGTAATGATTACCTCGTCGTAAACACGGCAACGATGATCAAAATCCATGGGGACAACAAGTTCCCCTTTATGATTTATCACACCGTATTTTGATCGTTTGGGCCAATCGCGTGACCTGGAAACATGAAAGAAATGGGTGTTTTTATCCTGCATCAGGTCCTCATACCAATCACTGATCCGTTCACCGGATTGATTGATCAAACAATACTTACCGGAAATTTCTTCCACGGCCTCATTTCCTGTTGCAATATTGGGTCGTTCCTCGCCTCCCGAAAGGAGCATAATGCTGTTGTAAAAATCCGAATAGTGCCAATCCGAAGTGTCTACAAAGGCATGTAAAGTAGAGGAAACACCATTGGCGCTATTTTTTTTCTTGGCCATCAACCTATCGTTATTGAAGTAGAAATCCTGCACGTTGCCGATCAATTCTTCCCCGTTCGGGCTTAAAAGAAATGCGTTAAGCGTATCCTGAACAGATCTAAACCCAACCCTCCAGGGAATCTTTTTGTCCCATTCTTTCACAGACTCATACACCTCGGAAATACGCGCTCCGCTTTTGTCGATCAGAAAAAAGGAATCACTTTTTTGGACCAATGCCGACCCGCGCTGAAAGCTGTGGGCCATATCAAACTGATAATCTATTTTGAGGGTTCCTTTTTCGTCGGTATATCCGAATAATAAGCTTTGTTGAATGTTTCGGTCGGCCTTGAGCACATCACTTGTTGCCCCGGTGCTTTTATCGCTTTCATCCGGGTTAACGGTTTGGCAACCGATGAACAGGAAAATCATGCTGAGAGATAGTGTGAATAGTTTCATAGGCTATTTTTAAAGTTTACCAATTTCATCGGAGACTCGATTTAATTCTGTTACGGACCAGGGCAGGTATCCTCCCAGATCATTCCTCTGATACGATTTAGTAAGCAACAAAAACCCCTCTTTCACTTCTGCATGTTTTAGGTTACAGGATGAAAAAACCGTAGCGAGCCGATCGAGCCGATCAGACAACCCGCTAAAATCACTATTCGTTTTCAGAACTTGTAACTCGCCCGGATCATTAACAACAAAGTTGGGTAATGTACTTTCTTTAACCCAATAGAGTGTGGGCAGAATGGAATCGATGAAGTGCCCCCCGGAGCTCACGGGTGTTTTTTTGGTGCTACGAAGATAATGTACTCCAAAAAATGTTTTGTGAATTTGGTGATACCTCTGAACAGGGAATTCCTGCCTGAAATTATCTCCGGCCGCTGTTCGATGTATGCGGTGTTGCAGAACGGACGATTGTAGAACAAATTTCTTTACCGCATCGTTATTATTTTCCTGCGAATTCTCAATCTGGTTAACATGTTCAATCATTTCCCTCAATAATTTATTCCCCTTCTTCTCGATAAATCTCACCAGATAGAAGATTAAAAAAATGAGTTGTGCGGCAGCCAGCCCTGCTGTTGTTTCTGTTACCAGCTGATTTGTTTTCAAAGAAACACTCCAGAAGATCAACAACGAGGTAATTCCCGACAACCTCCAGAAAGCAGTAAAAAAATAATGCCTTGCCGAAGCCCCCCGTGCTTTTCCGGTCCGATAAATGTCCCAAGCCTGTAGTAGTAAATACCCCGACATGGCAATCCAGGGATAAACCGGAGAGCCGTTGTTATATTCGTATTTCAAAGTAATCGTGAACAGAAATACAGCCCATAACGCACCAATGCTTTTAAGTACGATCAAGAGTATTTTTCCAAATATTCTCATAGACCGTGTGCTTTACTCCCCATACGCATAATTCGGTTCCCACAGCTCGATCTTGTTGTTTTCGGGCGAGAGCACGTGCAAAAAGCTGCCGTATTCGTAGGTAGCAATGCTGTCGGTGAGCACCACGCCGTTGGCTGTGAGTTGATCGGCAAGCTCGCTTAGGTTGGACACGCAGTAATTCACCATGAAATGGCCCTCGAAATAATCGGACGATGCCGGAAAAATGCTCCACTGCAAATACTCCATGCGGTCGTTGTGTACCGGGTGGTAGAAGTTGAACATCTTGCCGTGCTGATCACTTACGATACCCAGGTTCTCGGCATACCATTTCGCTAACATTTGCGGGTCTTCGGCTTTAAAGAAGAGTCCGCCAATGGTTACGTTTACGGTGTTTTTGCCTTGTTCCGATTCCGTGAAGGTGTTGTCCACCGGCTGCCACAACTCGATCTTGTTGTTCTCCGGATCGAGGATGTGTAAGAATTTACCGTAGTCATAGCTTTCGATGGTGTCGAGCAGTTTGACTCCGTTTTCCTGAAGCTGATTGGCAAGCAGCTCCAGGTCATCTACCCGGTAATTCACCATCAGATTCTTGTCGGAAGGCTCAAAATACTTCGTAGTAGCCGCAAACGGGCTCCATTGCAAATAGCCTTTGTCCTTCGGATTGGGTGAAACATTGAATTCGAACAGAGAGCCGTATTCATTGGTTACAAGCCCCAGATTTTCGGTAAACCAGGCTTTAACGGCAGCCGGGTCTTCACACTTAAAAAAGATGCCGCCGATGCCGGTCACTTTAGCTTTTGGGGTAGGTTCTGTTTGTTGCTTCATAACAGTTTCGGGTTGAGGTGCTTCGCTACAGGCTATTACGCTCAGGGCAAGCAAAATCATGACTAGTTTTTTCACAGGGCTCCGGCTTTAATCTCGTCTACCACACTCGGGTCGAGCAAGGTGCTGGTGTCGCCCAGGTTGGATGTATCCCCTTCGGCGATCTTACGCAGGATTCGGCGCATAATCTTTCCGGATCGGGTCTTCGGAAGCCCTTTCACCACCTGAATTTTATCCGGTTTGGCGATGGGGCCGATCTCTTTGGTCACTTGTTCCAGCAGTTCTTTACGGAGTTGGTTTTCATCCACTTCGCGGGAGCAGATGGCATAGGCATAAATGCCTTGTCCTTTGATGTCGTGCGGATAGCCGACCACGGCTGTTTCCACCACATCCGGATGGGTGTCGAGCGCGTCTTCCACTTCGGCGGTTCCGATCCGGTGACCGGAAACGTTGATCACGTCGTCGACCCTTCCGGTGATGCGGTACATGCCATTTTCATCACGCTTACAACCGTCGCCGGTAAAGTATTTTCCCGGATAAGCCGAGAAGTAGGTTTGCTGGCATCGTTCGTGATCGCCATAGGTTGTTCGCAACATGGAAGGCCAAGGAAATTTGATGCACAGATTTCCTTCCACCCCATTTCCATAGATTTCTTCACCTTCGGCATCCACCAGACAAGGCTGAATGCCTGGTAACGGATAGGTGGCGTAAGTCGGTTTTAAAGGCGTGATGCCGGCTAACGGCGAGATCATAATGCCCCCGGTTTCGGTTTGCCACCAAGTGTCTACGATCGGGCAGTTCCCTTTTCCGATGTGTTCATGATACCATTCCCAGGCTTCATCGTTGATGGGCTCTCCAACGCTTC
This sequence comes from Flavobacteriales bacterium, assembly GCA_020435335.1. Taxonomy (GTDB): domain Bacteria; phylum Bacteroidota; class Bacteroidia; order Flavobacteriales_E; family Vicingaceae. The sequence continues at coordinate 18,664 of JAGQZT010000008.1, forward strand.
CCAGCACTTTTAAGGAACTTAAATTGTGTTTGGCCACAAAGTCCAGCGGCTGAGCCTGAAGTGCCCGTATGGCGGTCGGAGCAGTGTAAAAAATATTAATTTGATGTTTATCCACAATTTCCCAGAACCGGCCTGCATCCGGCCAGGTGGGAACCCCTTCAAACATCACGGTTGTTGCTCCGGCGAGTAAGGGGCCGTAAATGATATACGAATGCCCGGTAATCCAGCCGATGTCGGCCGTACACCAGTAAATGTCGCCCTCTTCGTACTGGAACACATTCTGAAAACTATAACTGGTATAAACCATATAGCCTCCGGTGGTGTGAACCACGCCTTTGGGTTTTCCGGTTGAACCGGAAGTGTAAAGGATAAACAATTCGTCTTCGGCATCCACTTCGGTGGCTTCGCAAACGGCATTTACTTTTTCAAATTCCTCATGCCACCAGATATCCCGTCCCGGAACCATATTAACATGGGCACCTGTTCGTTTGTATACAATGTTTCTTTGAATGGAAGGACAGTTTTCGAGTGCCTCATCCACAATAGATTTAATGGCGATGGTTTTATCGCCCCGATAGGCTTCGTCGGAGCTGATGATGATGTTACAGGTTGCATCGTTGATCCGGTCGGCCAGGGCTTTGGCGGAGAAGCCGGCAAAGACTACGGAATGAATTGCACCGATACGGGCACAAGCCAATACGGCAATGGCAAGTTCGGGAACCATAGGCATGTACAAGCAGATGCGGTCTCCTTTTTTGGCGCCATTGTTTTTCAGGACATTGGCGAAAGTACATACCCGCTCATGCAGTTCCTGATACGTAATGTGTTGTGCCTCGTCGCTCGGATTGTTCGGTTCCCACAGGATGGCGGTTTGATTGCCACGAAACTCCAGGTGCCGATCGAGGCAATTTTCGGTAATGTTCAATTTCCCATTTATGAACCATTTCACATTCGGTTCTTCGAAGTTCCAGTCGAGCACATCATCCCATTTTTGCCTCCAGTTAAAAGTCTTGGCAATATCGCCCCAAAATTCCTTGGGTTTGTTGATGCTTTGGTTGTATTGCGATTGGTATTCTTCGAATGATTTGATCTTTAGGTCCATGGTTTAATAATTAACGTAACAGGACTTTAAAATTAACAAAAAAGGCGTGCAATTGCACGCCTTTTCTCCTATCAAATTAAACTAAACTATTTGGCAATAATAAACCTATCAGTTAGCATAGTTTCTCCTTGAGTTGCGATGGTGTAGAAATACACGCCGTTCGCAAGGTCACTAACGTCAACACGGGTCATGTTAGTGATGGTGTTCACACTTTTCAGTGTTTTTCCGGTGATGTCAACAATGTTGATGGTTGCGTTGTTCACAGCCAGGTTGAAGTTGATTACATCGTTAGCCGGATTTGGGTAAACGGTTACATTTTCCTGAGTCCGTTCGGTGATACCAACTGTGGAAACAACGATGTCATTGATGTCTCTCGGCAGAATTTTGTAAGCGCTGAATGAGTAATGACCAATACCGGTCACATCGTAGTTTGTTCCGACAACTGCAGTCGTGGCGTAAGGGAAAATATCATCATCAGCCAACAGTACGCCGGATCCGTCGTTTAATTCCCACATACCGAAACCAGGTGTATTGCTGGTACATTGAGCGTTAGCAACTTTAATCAAGACGCCTTCCCACTCTTCCATGTTTCCATTTAATGTGGTGTTGTTAACCGGGGTAGGCAGGGCGTTTCCGCTGTTCAATACGGTAATGTTGGATACAGAAGTCAATTCCGTTACACCGTTGAATTCAGTAACGGTTCCGGTTACTTCAACACTATCTCCTCGTAACAGGGTAGAATCGTTTGTGTGGTAAACATACAGACCGTTCCATGCCAAAGCACTGTCCTGAATGAAGAACGTGTGTTTTGCAGCACCGAATTGCATGATGCCTGTTACAACACCTTTGGTTGTAACCACATTTCCTACTTCAGGAGAATCGCCGCTAGGAGCAGTTGTGTATTGAATTTCATAGATCGACTTGATTGATGGGGCTACAGGTGTAGAAACAGCGATATGAACGGAATCCAGAATGATATCGTTGATACCATCGGTATTTCTCAATGACAAAATAAATTGAGCCGAAGAACAAGTTGCAGGCATGGTTACTTGTTGAGAAATCATAACCAGGTTACCACCCGAAACAGGCATTAACTGGATGTAAGGATTGTAAGTTCCGTATGCACCGTTGGTCACATCATAATAGTTTGTTCTGATGTCTCCGGTATCGGCTTTCACCCACATTTGGATTTCGTAGGTTTCGCTTGGTGTTACTGTCACATCCATCGTAGAGAATCGTTTGTGAGCAGTTCCGGTATTAATTAATTGAGCTGCGCTATCACCATACATGATGGCAGGAACGTCAACTACGTTTGATACAGCGATACTGGTAGTAGAGCCTGTAAAGTCGCTTGGCATGGTGCCGGACCAGGAGCTCAGGTTACTTTGAAATACCGTCTGACCGAAAGCAACACTTCCGACACAAACAGCAGCAAGAAGGGTGTAGATTTTTTTCATAGTGATTTAGTTTAATAATTTAAGATCGAATTTTAATAAAAGATTTCAATATCGTCAATTTCCCAGGTACTTCCATTGGTGCTGCCACCGGTGTACTTAAAGGCAATGTAAACATTGTTGGTCAGGTAAGGAGTTAGGTCAACCGGTCCGTTAGGAGCGTCACTCGCGCTAACCCAGGTCCAGCTGCCGGGAGACAACTGAACGGACAGCGTATTCCATGTTGCGGTAGAAGGAGCGCTTACTCCGTCGTAGTTGGTAGAAACCAATACCTCAAGCGCATTTCCCAAATAGTTGTAGGCATTACGGAAATCAAACACCGGGGCGGTAGAGTTGCTGAAATCCAAAGCAGGAGAAATCAGCCAGGCTTCGGAAGCCACATTGGCAGTTCCGTTCCAGTTCGACATCATGCCGTAGAAATTTCCGGCAGACCCCTGGTCGCTGGTGGACCAATTGAACGGACCTGTTACTACCTGGGTAGTCCATCCGCCGGAAGTTACACTTTGATCCTGAAAGTCTTTGGCTACATCGGCGCAATCTACTTTTCTTGCTCCAAACAAGGTTAATTCGTTCGGGTCTCTGATGATTAATTGAGTGGTGGTGTTGTAACGGCTAACGATGGCGATCACACTTCCTTTACCGGTAGGTAACATATCATTGGCAAAGTTGGCATACCCGGAAGAACGAATGATGACCTGTGCGCCTAAGGTGTCGGAAATGGTTCTGTCTTCCGACGATTGATTGATGGCATCGGCCCAGGTTTGACCCAGTTCACTGCACAAGAACTCCACATGGTTCAGTTGAATCAATCTGCCCTGGTACAAAGAATCGTTGGCAATGATGTCGTTGATGGTTACAACCGTAGGGGTTCTGAATTGTTGTGTGTTGATTTTCACGGTGTTGTTGTCCGGATCCAAACCGTCTACCTGGAACATGTTGTTGTATTTCAGGATGGTTGCGCCGTTCAGGTTGATGCGCACGGAGTCTCCGATGTACATGCCGCTGGTGGCGGTAAAGCGTAGGTATAAACCACCGGTATTATCTTCCATGTAAGCTTCTTTATACAGGTTTCCGGTTGTTTCGTCGGCGGTAATCACACCATAAACAGAGTAGTCTTTGGTGATGGTCACTTCTTCACCGGGAACATAAAAATCCTTTACTTCAGCCACAGTTAGTACACTTCCAACAGGAATGTCTTTTACCGGTGGCATATCAAATTCTTTTTTACAGCCTACCATAACAAGGGTAGATGCTGCTACCGTAAGGGTTAAAAGTTGTTTCGTTGTTATCATTGTTTTCATGTTTGTCTAGAATTGAAAAGTAACCATTGCAAAATAAGTTCTACCCACCATGTATCCGATTCTCGGTGGGAACTTGTTGATGTTGCTCACGTCGTAACGCAATTGCTCGAAACCACCGGTCTCAAACTCGGTATTGTCCAGCACATTGTTCACGTTGAGGTTGAATTTTAAATAATATTTGTTTTTGATTCTCCAAGATTTACCGATGTAGGCATTAATGAAGTAATCGGCATCCAATTGGGTTTGATCAACAATTTCGGCAACCTGTGGGTCGGTGCTGATGTATTTGGAAAGAGCCTCTTCGGTTCTTCTGTCCGGATTCGCATCAAGGTAGGCATCTTTAAAATAGTTGAAGTTGATGCCGGTGAACCAGTACTTCGGTGAGAAGTATTTGATTCCGATAGAACCTGCCGTTTGTGGAATTCCTCCGATCCGGTAATTCTGGAAATAAACGGTTTTGTTTTCAGCTAGTAATTCGGTTGAGTTATCCTGAATGATGGTAGCGGTCGGACGGGAGTCATACAGGAATTGCCCTTTGGCTATGGCAACTTCGGCAACAACGGTAGAAGTAATATTGACAGAGGCACCTAATTCAACACCCATAAACAACTGATCCACTCCGGTCATCATGTAGTTCACGAAGGTTTTCAACTCATCATGGTAAAAGCTTCTGTTCCAGGATTTGTCTTTGATGGTGGTATAGTATCCGGTTGCTCTAACTTTTACTTTAGGATAGCGTACCAGGTAGCTTAAATCGCCCGACATGATTTTTTCGTCCGTTAAACCGGGTAAAATCTGATTTCGCGTTCTTGGTGAAACAAAAGCATTCATGGCATAAGGAGCTCGGGTCAGGTAAGCTCCGTTTAAACGCACCAGGTGTCTTCCGGTAATCTTATAGATTGCTCCTGCTTTTACGCCGTAGTTGAAGAAATTTTTCTTTTCCGAGCTTCCTTCCGAATCGTCTGGAAATAAACCGTTCTTCATGTTTCCATACCGCCAGAAAGTAGTGCTTGAGGCAGAAAGAGCGGCGAACCAGTCCACTTTACGGGTGGTCATTTCAATCTGTCCGAAGGAGCTGTAGGTGTTGATGTTGATATCGTAATCATAACCGAAACGGTCGCCTTCTTTAATGATGCGGTTCGGGTTATTCACGTCACTCTGAGCGATCGATTCGTCGGCAAAATCTCTTTCGGCAAATTGATCCACATCAACCCAAAAATCAGCACCCAGCAGGTCATCCATGATCTTGTAATTGTTGCTTTTGTACATCGATACGTTCAGTCCGCCGGTTAGTAGCATGCTTTCGGACTGTTTGTGGGTAAGCACGGTGTTAAAGGCGTAATGTGATACATCTTTACGCGCTTCTTCAACAATGTATTTGGCCCGGTTTCCGGTAACGCTTCCGCTGGTTCCGTCGGCGTTGAGTTGGGTATAAAGATTCTTGGTGTTTGCAAAATAGAACTGATCCCAATCCAGTTGTGTTGTGGAAGGATCGTTGTTTTGCCAGGCGCTGGTTAATTCACTGAACATAGCTTCTTCACCGGGGATGTTGTAGTAGCTTGGTAGGTTGCGGTAGTAGTCCGGTCTGGGGTCGGCAGCGTTATACCAGTTTAACCGGGTATTGCCTTCCTTCCCGAAAGAATAGAATAACGAGGAGTTTAATTGTGTTTTCGGACTGATGTTGAAATAATGGTTTAACATCACGGTAGGCCGGTGATTTCTACGTTCTCTGGAGTTTCTTTTTTCCCCGTTTTGATATCCCCAATAGGAGTTGTAGTAGTTGTTGCCGGTCAGGTCGTAAGTTTCCTGTGTAGAGATGCTGCTTCTTCCCTGAACCGTTGGGGCACCGAAACCAACCAGACCAATGCTGTGTTTGTCGTTCAGTTTCTTTTCAATGGAAAGAAAATAGCTGGCAGCGCTGTAATAGGTTCCTTCAACATAACCTTCGTTGGCTAATCGGGTAGAAGCAGAAACTGCTACGGCATAGCCATTGTCCATCATGCCGGTGCTGTGCGTAAGCATCACCCGGTGTGTGTATGAGCGGTTGGCCAGGGCATAAGAAAGGCGAGAGCCCGAACGGATTTCACTGGCTCTGCCTGTAATGTTCGAGAAGCCTGCTATTCCGCTGAAGTTATATGAAGATGCGGCAATTCCTTGCTTGCTTTCCTGGTAACGGGTGATGTCGTTTAAGCCTCCCCAAAATGCCCAAATGGCTCTGCCGGATTCAGGGTTGTTTAGGGCTAAACCATTCATGCTAATGGTGTAATTCTCAGAATCATATCCTCTTACCCGGTAGCGTGCACCGCTAAAATTAAATCCGGCAATGCTGGTAAAAACATCTCTTGAGGATTGTAATAGCCCAGATACATTTTGCTCGGCAACATTGTCCTCACTAATATCCAGTGACGTGGTAAACGTTGGCATGTCTCTTGTAATAAGAGAGGAGTCGGTGCCTGATGCTTGTGACGTGTCGGATTGGGCAGTTGCAGTAAGATGAACAAACACTAAACCGACGGACAATATTTTTAATATTCTCATTGTAACAACTAAAAGATTAAGAATACTAAAAAGCGGTTAGAGTGTTAACTCCTAGGGTGATCACTTTTTAGCTATTTGACAACACCGTGTGCTGTTAATTCAAATAACGCAGCAAAAGTAAAACATTAAATTGAGAATAGCTTGTTGAAAACTAATTTGTTAATAAATAATTAATATTAAAAAATGGTTAATGCTTGAGAGATTTCAAGTCCGCTAATTAAGAAATTGCTTTCTTTGTCAAAATTTTTCACATGAAAACACGCTACCTAAACCTGGCCTTTACCCTGTTTTTCTTTTGTTCGTTTGGTTTTAGTCAAACCGACAACGAGAAGAATTATCATGTTGCCGCCATCGGCTTTTATAACCTTGAAAACCTGTTTGATACACTTGTTGACCCGGATCCGGACAAAATTTTACAGGATGATTTCACCCCACATGGTCCCAAAAAATGGACCTCGAAATTATACAAGGAAAAACTGACCCGAATGGCAGGGGTTATTGCCGAACTGGGAACAGAAATCACACCGGACGGGGTTGCTATTCTGGGTGTTGCGGAGGTTGAAAATAAAGGTGTACTGGAAGATCTGGCCAAAGAATCAGCATTAAAAGACCGAAATTATCAGGTGGTACATTACGATTCTCCGGACAAAAGAGGAATCGACGTGGGACTCCTTTATAACCCGAAGTATTTTAAGGTAGAATCCAGCCGGAGTGTTTCATTGAGAAGCCTTGACACCACGTTTTATACCCGAGATCAATTGTTGGTGAGCGGTACCCTGAACGATGAACGCGTTCATGTGATTGTGGCGCACTGGCCTTCACGGAGAGGTGGTGAAAAACGAAGCAGCCCGCGAAGAGAATTAGCGGCTCAGCTGGGAAAAATGATCATCGATTCGATCGAAAAAGCAGAGCCGGGAGCGAAGATTCTGTACATGGGCGATCTAAACGACGACCCGACCAATAAAAGTTTAAAGAAAGGGTTGAAAGGGGTTGAAAATAAAGAAGAAGTTCAGGCCGGAAACATGTACAACCCCTGGGAGTCGTACTACAAAAAAGGAATCGGAACCCTGGCTTACCGCGATACCTGGAATCTGTTCGACCAGATCCTGGTTTCGCCGGCTTTGGCTGATAATGATTTCAGCAGTTATAAATTTTATAAAGCGACCATTCACAGCAAATCGTACTTAACCAATTCAAGTGGTCAGTATAAAGGTTATCCGTTCAGGACGTATGCCGGAGGAAGCTATGCCGGAGGGTATAGTGATCATTTTCCCGTATATTTGTACCTGATCAAAGAGCAAAAATAACCATGCGCATTTTCTTGCTAACTATTCCACTGGTGCTGGCGTTAACGGTTCGGTCACAGGATACGCTTACCGTGATGTCGTACAACATCTTGAATTACCCGGCTTCCAATGCAGGAAAAGCCGATACACTGAAAACAATCATCAAACACGTCCGGCCGGATATTTTTATGATCACCGAGCTCACTTCGGGAACCGGTGTCCAGTCCATCATGAGCGGTGCTCTTAATGTGAATGGTGTTACTTCCTATCAGGCGGCAACCTATACGGACGGCCCCGATACGGATAACATGATGTTTTACAACTCCGACAAACTCGTACTGTATAGTCAGCATGAAATTCCAACCGTTTTGCGGAATATCAGCGAATATGTTTTATACTATAAAGATCCCGGACTGACGGTTACTTCCGATACGGTATTCATCTACTGCTACATGGCTCATCTGAAAGCAAGTTCCGGAACTTCCAACGAGCAGCAACGCAATCAGGAGGCTGCCACCATGAAAAGCTACATGGATACACGCCCCAACATCGAAAACATCATTTTAGGGGGAGATTTTAACCTCTATACCAGCTCAGAACCTGCATTTAGCACCATCCTGAATGGTGGAAATACGACGTTGTTGGATCCGATCAATACGCCTGGATCCTGGGGGAGTAATGCTGCTTTTGCCGGGGTGCATACACAAAGCACACGACTAAATAACCTGGGAGACGGAGGTGCTTTCGGTGGACTTGATGATCGCTTTGACTTCATCTTTTTTGGTTCGGATCTTCCTACCGGTGCTAACGGGCTTACTTACATTTCGGGAACGTATAATGCCTTGGGGAACGACGGGAACCATTACAACAAATCGATAAATGACGCTCCGACCAACTCGTCGGCTCCGGCAAATGTGATCGACGCGCTGTATTACATGTCGGACCACTTACCGATTACCCTGAAGGCCTACCTGAGTGGACCGGCAGCGGTAAAGGAAACAGCAAACGAAACAGGGTGGAACGTTTACCTGGATCATGATCAGCTGGTGATCTCAACGGGTCGGTATGAGAATAAAACCACCCTCGAACTGTATGATTTAACCGGAAAAATGATTGCTTCTCGGTCGTTTTCCGGCACAAAACAAATGCGCTGGTCGCTACCGGATTTAAGACAAGGCATGTATCTTGTCAAAATTTCAGCATCCGGGAACCAGCAAAGTTTTAAGGTTGTAAAACAATAAGACTTTCGTTATTTACAACTATTGCTTACTTTCACGCGTTATTAAAGGGCAAAATAATTTATTGGCGTGAACATTTATTCCAAAAAACAACGATGGAAATTATTACTGGCCGGAGCTGCAATTCTGATCATTGCCTCATCGTTGTGGTACACCAACATCCTGGTCAATAAAATTGCCAACGAAGAAAAAAAGAAAGTTCAGCTTTGGGCCGAAGCCATCCAAAACAAAGCCTCTTTGGTGAGTTATACCGGAAAGCTTTTTCAAAAGATTTCGGATGAAGAAAGGAACCGGATTGAAATCTGGGCCGAGGCCAACAAACGGGCTGCTACTTCCAACAACCACAACGACCTTACTTTTTATCTGGATATTCTTTCGGGAAATACCACAATTCCCGTTATTGTGATCGATAAAGACGATCACATTGTAAACTGGAGAAATTTCGAGATCGAAAACGGAGTTGACACCACGGCATTTTTACGTTCCGAACTGGATGCCATGAAAAATAGCGACAAAGTACCTATTGACCTGATTTACCACATCCCGGGATACACGTTCCAGCAAAAATTATACTACAAAGACTCGAAAATATTTTCCGAATTAAAACGGGTTTTGGACGATCTGATCGAGTCCTTCATTTCAGAGATTGTGGTCAATTCCGCTTCCGTTCCGGTTATCTACACCGATAGCAGCCAGGTACACGTGATCGAATTCGGAAACCTCGAAAACGATTCCATCACACCGGTGTTTCTGGAAAATACCATCGCAGAAATGCGACTCGAAAATGAACCCATTGCCATCAACATCAACGACCAAACCACGAATTACATCTTTTACAAAGACTCCAAATTACTCCGGCAGTTGAAGTATTACCCCTTCTTTCAGTTTTTCATCATTGCTTTGTTTTTACTGATCGCCTATTACCTGTTCAGTACCTCCAGAAAGGTGGAGCAGAACCAGGTGTGGGTTGGGATGGCCAAAGAAACCGCGCATCAGTTGGGAACTCCGTTATCGTCCCTGATGGCCTGGGTGGAATACCTCAAAGAAAAAGGCGTAGAAGAAAGTACGATCACCGAACTATCCAAAGACATTTCCAGGCTGGAAACCATTACCGAACGATTCTCGAAGATCGGATCCACCCCTTCACTGGAAGTGGAAAGCATCAACAAAGTGATCCTCAACACGGTAAATTACCTCAAAATAAGAATTTCCAAAAAAGTACACATCACCATCGATGCTCAAAACAACATGGAAGTCATGGCCAGACTGAATCCATCCTTGTTCAGTTGGGTGCTGGAGAACCTCATTAAGAACGCTGTGGATGCCATGAAGGGCGAGGGGGATATTTCGATTTACATCACGGATCAGACCCAATTCGTATACATCGACATCACCGATACCGGAACGGGAATCCCACGGGCGAAACAAAAAACGATATTTGAACCGGGCTACACTACCAAACAACGGGGTTGGGGGCTGGGCCTTTCGCTGGTTAAACGCATCATCGAAAATTACCATCAGGGAAAGATCTTTGTGAAGCAATCGGATAGCTCCGGAACCACATTTAGAATCGTGCTGAACAAATAATCGTGGCCGGCCTGTACCTCCATATTCCTTTTTGTAAACAAAAATGCAGCTACTGCGACTTTCATTTTTCCACATCATTAAAACATAAGCCGGCGTTGATCGAGGCTTTGATGAAAGAGATCGAATACCGGAGAAGCCAACTGCAGGAACCGGTTAAGACCATTTATTTCGGTGGCGGAACTCCTTCTATGTTGTCGGACGAAGAATTAAAACGGATCATGGATCAGCTTTACCGGAACTATAACATCGATCCGGAAATTGAATTTACCCTCGAGTGCAATCCGGATGATCTGACACCGGAAAAAGTAGCCGGACTGAAACGGCTCGGAGTAAACCGCCTTAGTATCGGGGTTCAGTCTTTCTTCGAGGAAGACCTTCGGTTCTTTAACCGGGCCCATACGATGCAGCAGGCCGAACGCAGCATTCAACTTAGTCAGGATGCGGGCATCACGAATATCACCATCGACCTGATCTATAATACTCCTCAATTAAGCCTGGCTAAATGGGAAAAGAATCTCGATAAGGTTGAACAATTTCAGGTGCCGCATTTATCGGCTTACACCTTAACCGTTGAGAACAACACCGCTTTAAGCCATCTGGTAAACACCCGGCAGGTTCGGATGCCCGGCGATGAGTTGGCTGTTGCTCAATTCAATATGCTGGTTGAACGAACAAAAGCCATCGGCATGATCCAGTATGAGGTCTCTAACTTTGGTAAGGAAGGGTATTTTTCGCAACACAACAGCAACTACTGGAAAGGTGTGGAATACCTGGGATTCGGTCCTTCGGCTCATTCATACACCGGACAAAAACGAAGCTGGAATGTAGCTCATAACCTGAAATACATCGAAGCTATTCGATCGGGAAACAGGTTCTGTGAAGAAGAAATGATCGACGAGCAAACCGCATACAACGAGTATGTACTTACCAGGCTGCGAACCATCTGGGGAATAGACCGGGCCTACCTCGCGGGACATTTCAGTGCCGACATCAACCGGCATTTTGAGGCCGAGTTGGCAAAGTATTTAAAAACTTCTTATCTTCAATCCGAAAACAACCGGATTCGCTTAACTTCGGAGGGCTTGGTTCTCGCCGATAGCATAGCATCGGACTTATTTATCGTATCATGATCGCCACCATTGAATTCCAACAACGAACATTCAGGATAGACCTGTCTCAGCCTATTGATATTTCCATACCCTTGCGGGCCTCAGCCGACAATGTAACGGCCTGGTACGTGAATCCGCCGGAGTTCAAACCCGTGATGGAACATGGCTTTGTGGGAGACGTGAATCTGGGTGGTTCGGTTAACTTCAGAAACATCTTTTTCAATCCGCACGGCCACGGGACCCATACCGAATGTGTGGGACACATCAGTAAAGAGAACTACACGATTAACCAGTGCCTGAAAACATTCACCTTCCTGGCGAAGGTGATCAGTATTTCTCCGGAAGCTCAGGGCGATGACCGGATCATTACCATGGAACAGGTGAAAAAAGCCTGGAATCAGGAGGATGCTACAGCCATTATCATCCGGACACTTCCCAACGGAACGGATAAATTGAGCAGGCAATATTCCAACACCAATCCGGCTTACATCCATCACGAAGCCATGCAATACCTGGTTGATCAGGGTGTGGAGCACGTACTGATCGATACCCCTTCCGTGGATCGGGAAGAAGATGGCGGAGCCTTATTGTCGCACCATATTTTTTGGAACTACCCGGAAAACACACAGGCTCATCGTACCATCACCGAAATGATCTATGTGCCCGATCAGGTGGCCGACGGCGAATACCTGCTGCAGTTTCAGATTGCCAGCTTCGAAAATGATGCCTCGCCCAGCAAGCCGGTTCTGTATGCGATTTTATAGAGATTTTAAGTAAATTTCATTTTATCCAATTATAATTTTGTTAAATTTGATTAATTGAAATAATCTTTTAATCAGCATGAAGTTAGATGAAATTGATCTCAAGATCTTAAAGAAGTTACAGCAGAACGGAAAAATTACCAACCTCCAGCTATCCAAAGACATTGGCCTGTCGCCGGCGCCGACCCTCGAGCGGGTGAAGAAGCTGGAAAAGAACGGCTACATCAAAAGCTACCACGCCCTGGTGGATAAATCGAAACTTGATCTGGGCATCTCGGCTTACATGCAGATTTCATTGATCCGTCAGCGCGACAATGCGATCAATAATTTTATTGATCAGATTGCCGATATCGATGAGGTGATGGAGTGTTACAACGTTACGGGTCAGGCGGATTACCTGTTAAAGATTGTTGTGAAAGACATTGCTGCTTTTGACACCCTGGTAAAAGAGAAGCTGTCGCCCATTCCGGAGATTCGAAACATGCATTCCATGGTGGTGATCTCGAACGACAAATATTCGACCGTTCTACCATATGACTATTCATGAACATTGAATCGTACAGAGATTATTGCATCGCCAAAAAAGGAGTAACCGAACATTTTCCCTTTGATGAAAGTACGTTGGTATTCAAAGTGATGGGAAAAATGTTTGCATTGGCGGATGTTGATCAATTCAACTTCATCAACCTGAAATGCGACCCGGACCGGGCTGTTGAATTGCGGGAGCAATATCAGGCCGTTAAACCCGGCTACCACATGAGCAAGACCCATTGGAATTCCGTTTATGTCAATCAGGACGCTTCGGATCAATTAGTCTACCAATGGATCGACGATTCTTATGAATTGATCGTAACTTCGTTGACCAAGAAGTTACAACAGGAATTGCAAAACTTATAACATGAAAAGACTTTTAGGGTATTTCCTTCAGGGGTTATTGTACACCCTGCCTATCGCAGCAACCGTATACGTGGTAGTTGAAGCCATTGTACTGATCGATGGCATTATCCCCATCAAGGTGCCCGGATTGGGAATCCTGATCTTAATTGCCGGCATTACGTTAATCGGATTTATCGGAGGAGCCCTGATCTCCAGTGGGATGCTCAGGTTGGAAAAAGTACTTGACCGCATTCCGTTGATCAAGATCATTTATACCTCGGTAAAAGACCTCTTATCAGCTTTCGTAGGGAAGAAGAAACGGTTCACCAAACCGGTACTGGTTAAGATGGAAGGCAATGTGGAACGATTGGGATTCGTAACTCAGGAGGACCTGACGGATATTGGGATTCCGACTTCTAAAATCGGGGTATATATTCCGTTTTCTTATGCTGTTACCGGCAACCTGATTATTGTTCCCAAGGAAAATGTTACACCTATTGATGCCAATTCGGCCGACATCATGAAATTCATTATTTCAGGAGGTGTCACGGAGCTGGAAGACAATGATGAAGAGACGCACTAAATGCCGCCGATGATGTTGTGGCGGTGAGCAATGGAAACAGCTTCGGCACGGCCTTTTACCAGGAGCTTCGAATAAATTCTACGCAAGTGGGTCTTGATCGTTGCCTTGGAAACAAACAGCTTTTCGGCAATCTCACTATCGGTCCACCCAAGCGCCAAATACGAAAGCACTTCCATTTCCCGCTGGCTTAGACTCAGAAGTTCTTCAGGCAGTTCCTGTTCCCGCTTTTCGGTAAACACCTTATCCAGCAACTCGGATTTGTCCTGAAGCGCTTTATCGAGCACGGCATTTTTATTTTCAATGAGGAGATTCTGGGCTTTCAGCAACAGGTTGATTCTCCTCTTCTGAAAATAGCCAAGCAGAGCGAAGACCAATACCAGTCCGACACCAATAAACAAGGCTAGAAAGAGCTTCCTTCTGCTGGACTCCAGTTCAATTTCATGAAGCTGTTTTTCAATTAACATATTTTGACGCTGAAGAGCCAGTTCTTTCTTTTCGTTTTGATACTTGGCTTCCGCTTCTGCTAAAGCCTCTGCATTTTCAAGGGTTAAAATGGAGTCTTTAACCTGACTATACATCCTGAAATATTCCAATGATTTTTGACTGTTTTGGAGTCGTTCGTAAATATCCGAAAGCAGCAAATAAGCATTTTTCAGGTGGTCATTCGATTGAATCGATTTGGCTAAATCCAGGCTTTCCAGGCAATATTGTTCGGCTTTTTTTAATTTCCCACTGTTGAGGTAGGCTCTTCCGATGTTATTTAGTGTCGTTGCTATTCCGGTGTTTTCCTGCATTTCTCTTCGGATTTCCAGCGCACGGAACAGATATTCCAACGCCTCCTCATTTTGGTTCAGAAAGATCAGGGCGAAACCAATGTTGTTGTACGACCGGCCAATGGCCTGTTTCCGGTCCAGTTTTATATTCAGTTCAAGTGCCCGTTTATGAAATTCGAGGGATTTACGGTAATTATTCAGGTTAAAGTAAACGATGGCCATGTTGTTTGTGGTGGCGGCAATTCCCGCATCATTGTTCAGTTTTTCCTTTAATACCAACGATGCTTCATAGTATTCCAAAGCCTTTGCGTACATTTTCTGGAGGTCGTATACAATGCCGATGTTGTTGAGGTAGTACGATTGTCCTTCTTCATCGTTGAGACGTTCCATGATTTTTAAGGCCTCCAGGAAATTGTTGACCGAAAATTCGTATTCTCCCGTATTGGCATACACTTTCCCCAGCTTATTGTACGATATGGCCATCTTCCGGGTATCGTTTGCTTTTTTCTTGACGGCCAAGCCGTTTTTGAGGCTGGCAATGGCTTTTTCGAATTCTCCTAAGTTCCGGTAGATTTCACCCAACTGGTCGTAAAAGTAGGTCAGGGAAGTATCGTTTTGCGCTTTAGCCAGCTTTAGCCCCATCTGTGCATACGTTAACGCTTCATTGTTGTCTTCAGCAGCCAGACTCGTTGTAAGTTGCTGTAAAACAGGTAGCCGTTCATGGTCAGATACGGTGTTTAAAACGGCTTTTAAGCTGTCGCTCGTTGTGCTGCCGAACAGAGACCTAAAGCTCAGTAAGAGGATGAAGAAAACAATCGGTTTGAGTAGACCATGCATACATCCAAATGTAATCAGCTTTTTGTATAAAAATAGATCAAAATGGAAAAATCATCCTTTTGGATGACAAGGATCGCCTTGATTTGCGGGAGTTTTGTAGCATAAACCAAAAAATAAAAGAAATGAAAAAACTTATGATTATTGCTATTTCTATCATTTGCTTCCACCCAAAAACGGAAGCACAAAACAATATAGACATCTCGTATTCTATCTTGAAAGACGGAAAGGAAATTAAAAATGTAAAAGAAGTCAATGCATCCGACATGGGGATGTTATTTGTCAGCCTGTTGCATGTGCCGGACTTAAGCAGCTATGATTTGATCACGGCCGCGATTCGGTTTAAAGGAAGAACCCATTCCGGAGGGTACATTCAATATTCGCCCGATGTGTTTGCATCTAAGCTTAGAGATTCCAAAAAAACTCCGGGAATGAAATATTTATTGCTGGCTGTTGTGAACAACATCGATGATCCCGAAAACGGATATGGTTTCTTTACCATCGACGAATACCCGTTCGAACCGTTTGGGTATAAATACCTGTTCTCCAAAGAAGGGGCCGGTAATATCGACAATTTCCAGCTGGAATTTGAGTTGCGCGGACAAAAGGTCATTAAATACGAAACCGTTTGGGAAAACGGAAAAGCAATCACCAAGCCGGTATATGGAAATTTTGTTTCGCTGAGCCCGAAAACACAAGTACAGATCAATACGGATGCAAACGTTGCTAAAAAGCCGCGAAGCAGTAAGGTAAATGATCCGAACGACTTAAAAAAACTATTTGGCAACTAAGAATTTATGAAAAAGGCCGGATTACCGGCCTTTTTTATTCGTTTGCAAAAATGGTCACAACGGCCATTCCCTTATCTACATCATGGTAATCCAACTCAATGGTAACGCTTTGAGAGTGATTTAACCAGCGGATCAGTTTCGGATTTTCTTCCTCTTCACCAAAGTTACCGGCCCGGATATCCTGTTTGAACTGGTCGAGTAAAAGTTGTGCGTCTTCGGCCTTGGCGAAATAACCGTCAAAACCAATTTCAAAAACACCCTTATCATCAAATAAATAGGAAACTACGTAGGAATCTCCCTCACCGATCGGGTATTCGAACTCCATGTAGTCCACATCTTCCTTAATCAGTTTTCCTTTCTCCGTTTTACGGATTTCCTTCATGCTTTTATTCAGGTCTTTTACCCGTTCGGTAATGGGTTTCTTGTTGTGTACGGTATCGTGATAGGTTTCATTTTCATGGCAGGCAATAAGTACCAAAAGAATCAGAATAACAGGGATGACATTTTTCATGAATCAGGAGTTTGATGAATCAAATATACACTTTTAGGAAGGGTATATTAATTTATAAATAGGTGCTTTTTCTAATAGTTTTTGACATATTTTTGGCAACCATGTTGTCCAATTATAAATACCACATTTGGCTGCACATCACGGTGCTGATCTTCGGTCTAACCGGCATTCTGGGGAAGTTGATCACACTGGATTCTTATTTGTTGGTTTGGTACCGCCTGGGAATTGCCCTGATTGCTCTCGGTATCTATTTCTCCATCACTAAATTTTCATTGGCGATCACCAAAAAACAATTGATTCGGGTGTTGGGTGTGGGGATTACCATAGCCATTCATTGGGTTACTTTTTTTGAGGCCATTAAGCAATCGAACGTGTCGGTGGCCCTGGTGTGTTTTTCGAGTAGCACCCTGTTCACCTCCTTGCTGGAGCCGATCTATTTTAAGCGCCGGATCAAACTGTACGAAGTAATCTTTGGCGTGATCATCATTATCGGGCTGTATTTCATTTTCAGTTTTGAATTCAAGTTTCTGACCGGAATGATATTGAGTATCATTTCTGCGGCTCTGGCTTCCTGGTTTACGGTAGCCAATGGTATTCTCATCAAAGAGGTCAAAGCAAAAACCATTTCGTTTTATGAATTGTTGAGTGCTTTCGTCCTGATGTCAGGCTACATGTTGATCACGACCAAAGGTGACCCGGCTCAATTTGTGATCTCTATGGACGACTTAAAATGGCTGTTGATATTGGGTATCTTGTGTACAGCGGTGGCTTTTATTGTCAGTGTGGAAGTGATGAAGAAGATCTCCCCGTACACGGTTACCATATCGGTAAACCTGGAACCCATCTATTCCATCATTTTGGCATTGATCATCTGGCCGGAAAGCGAAACCATGTCATACGGGTTTTACCTGGGAACCATCATCGTGATCGCGACTATTTTCCTGAATGCCTATTTCAAAAAAAGGCTGGATAAAGTCAGCTGAAATTAAGATTTTGAGCTGTAGATCTCCCGGATGATCACTTTCTGGAGTTCCCGTTTGATGATGAGGTCTGTGATGATCTCGTCGGTATCGGCGTTGGGTATTTCTTTGAGTTTTCTGTTTAAAAAATCCTCTTCCAGATCAATGCGATAGAGCATGGATAAGAGTTTGGGGTAGTTGTCGTTTAGTAATTCCTCCACAAGCGGAAGAATTTCGTTGAAGAGTTCCTGATAGGGAGTAAGGCCATCCTTGCCTTCAAAATGTACCGGCAAATTAAACCAGTTGAAGTCTTTCTGAAGTTGCTCAACCACTTTTTGAATAAGGTCTTCCCGGTTGTAATAACCTTGCAGTTCTTCGAGTTTGGGAACGGGCAACGACATCAGCTGTTCAGTTTTAAACGGTCCACAGGGGTGTTGCAGAGGATATGGCTGGTAAAAATTTCTTCCACATCTTCGAGGGTTACTCCGCCGTAAATGATTTGTTCCGGATGAACCATGACAATGGGACCTTTTTCACACCAATCGAAGCAACTGGCTCGTTGGGCCCTGACCTTCATACGGAGTTTGTTTTCGGCAATCAGTTCCTTGAAGCGGGCAACAATCGCTTTTCCATGATCTTCACCACAGCTCATTCGGGGAGCACCCTCGGCGCGTTGGTTCATGCAAACAAAAATATGTTTTTCGTAGGGCTTCATCTTAATTATCGCGATTCATCAGGCTTTTAGCAAACACCTCAAACACGTGTTTTTTTTCTTTCGGCGCGTTGATGCTGTCGAGGTGGGAAAGCGCTGTATTATAGAACAGATCCATCTCGGCCGTAGCCAGTTTCTGGATGTTCATCCGGTTAAAGATTGATTTTACTTTTTCAATTTTTTGGTCGTCTTTCAACGCCTTGGAGGTGAGGCAGAATTCCAGTTCTTTTTTCAATTCTCCCGTTGCCAGTTCTTTGGCTTTCAACAGCAAATAGGTTTTCTTGTTGGCGATGATGTCGCCACCAACACGTTTGCCGAATTTCTCGGGATTTCCGTACAGGTCCAGCACATCATCCATCAGCTGAAAAGCCAGCCCCAGGTTTTTGCCGAACTCATAGATGTGTTGTTGATCTTCTTTTCCGGCGCCGCCGATAATGGCTCCCAATTGCAGGCTGGCAGCCAAAAGTACGGCTGTTTTCAGCTCGATCATCTTCAGGTAATCATCGATCGACACGTCGGTTTTTTGTTCAAAATCCATGTCGTATTGTTGCCCTTCACAGACTTCGAAAGCGGTTTTGGTAAACAGGTGAATGAGTTCGGGGAGCTTGTCTTCCGGGCTCTTAGCCAATAGGTCTACGGATTTCACAAACATCACATCACCGGATAAAATGGCGGTGTTGATTCCCCATTTTTTATATACGGTTTCTTTGCCTCTGCGTAGAGGAGCATCATCCATGACATCATCATGAATCAATGTAAAATTGTGAAATACTTCAACAGCCAGTGCTGCGGAGAGTGCATTTTCCTGCCGGCCACTAAAAAGATCGTTTGCCAATAACAGAAGAGCAGGGCGAATTCTTTTGCCTCCTAATCCTAAAGTATAGGTAATGGGCTGATACAAGGTTTTGGGATAAACAGGAACGTTGAGGTGATTCAATGCATGCTCGACGGTATGGATGTAATTGATCAGCTTCTCCATTTAGGACAAAATATAGGAAGGGTCTTTTAAAATGGTTTGAATGCCATCTTCCAGGCTGATCATCGAACCATTCAGTAACGCTTTCATCTTGGTGATGTCCGGTTTTCTTCGGGTCATGTCTCCCTCGGGTAGTGGTGGGAGGTGTTCAATTTTTGAGGAGGAGCCGGTAAGCCTGATGATGAGTTGAGCCAAATCCAGGATAGGGGTTTCAATATCGCTACCGATGTTCAGTGTTTCATTGGCATAAGCATCCGAAAAAGCGGCATTGATGCAGGCGTCTACGTTGTTGTTTACAAAGCAGAATGTTCGGGTTTGGGAACCGTCGCCATAAACAGTGATGTCTTCATTTTTCATGGCCGCATTTATAAACTTGGAGATCACAAAATCCTTGCTTTGTTTCGGACCGTAAGTGTTGAAAAACCGGAAGATGGTGTATTCCAGTCCGAATTCCTGATAGTAGGACTTCAGAAAAGCTTCCCCGACATTTTTCACGATTGCATAAGGTAACCTGGAGTTAAGCGGAGTGGTTTCTTCATTTTGAGGAAATTCAACAGGCTCGCCGTATACTTCAGAAGATGAAGCATACATCACACGTTTTACACCCGTATTTTTAGACAAGTTCAGAATGTTCCGGATACCTTTGATGTCGTCGAGCACCATAACAGGGTTTTGCAAGGTTCGCTGTACACCCACCAATGCGGCATAATGAAAAACGTATTCAAAGGGGAAGGTGTGGAAAACACTGGTGATCTGATCAAGGTCGTTCACATCACATTGAATGAATTTTAAATTGTTGTGCTTAGCCAGGGGAAGCTTGTTTTTAGATCCTGTTTTCAGGTTGTCAGCAATCACCACGTAATGGGAAGGGTCTTCAATTAGCGCTTCCACCAGGGAGCTCCCGATAAAACCGGCACCGCCTGTTACCAATATGAGTCTTTTATCGTTCATTGATGATATCCATTAAATAATCACCATAACCGCTTTTTAGCAAAGGTTTGGCCAGCTCAATTAACTGATTTTTATCGATAAATCCTTTTCGATAGGCAATTTCCTCGAGGCATCCGATTTTTAAGCCTTGTCGTTCTTCGATAACCTGAACATACTGGCCCGCCTGCATCAGCGAAGTGTGTGTACCCGTGTCTAGCCACGCTGTTCCGCGGTCCAGAATTCCCACTTCCAGCATTCCTTTTTCCAGATAGATTTTGTTTACATCCGTAATTTCATACTCTCCGCGGGCACTGGGGGTCAGGTTCTCAGCGATTTCCACAACATCGTTGTTGTAGAAATACAAGCCCGGAACGGCATAATGGGACTTAGGTTGTTTTGGCTTCTCTTCGATGGAGATGGCTTTTTGATCTTTGTCGAATTCAACCACACCATATCGCTCCGGATCCGAAACATGATAGGCAAAAACAACACCACCAACAGGGTCTGTTTTTTCACACAACAACTCTTCTAATCCCGAACCATAAAAAATATTGTCTCCGAGGATCAGTGCCACTTTATCATTTCCAATAAACTCCTTGCCGATTACAAAAGCCTGTGCAAGGCCATTTGGAACTTCCTGAATGGCATATTCAAAGCGACATCCGAACTGGGTTCCGTCGCCTAATAATTTTCTGAATCCGGGGTTATCGTGAGGTGTGGTAATGATCAGAATTTCACGGATACCCGCCTTCATCAATGTTGAAATGGGGTAATAGATCATCGGTTTGTCATATATGGGCATCAGTTGCTTACTTACAGCCAGCGTAAGTGGATGTAACCGGGTGCCTGAACCACCTGCTAATACGATTCCTTTCATATGTTATTCAGTTTCTGGATGTTTAATGGGTTTAACTTCAAGTTCTTCCAAATCGATATCTTCTTCTTCATCTATAATTTCTATCAATGCTTCTTTTTTGAAGGCCTTTGTCGTTAAAGCTTTGTCTAAAGATAATAATAAAGACGGTAATAATAATAAGTCGGCAAGCATGGCGAACAGGAGGGTTACGGAAACCAGCATACCTAGCGCAACCGTTCCGCCGAAACTGGATACGGTAAATACACCAAACCCGAAAAACAATACAATGGAAGTATAGATCATGCTCACTCCTGTTTCCCGGAGTGCTGCATACACCGATTTTTTGATACCCCATTTATGATGCTTCAGTTCCTGGCGGTATTTAGCCAGAAAGTGAATGGTATCGTCGACGGAAATGCCAAAGGCAATACTAAAGATCAGGATGGTTGAAGGCTTGATGGGAATACCCAGATAGCCCATGATCCCGGCAGTTGTGATTAATGGCAGCAAGTTGGGAACCAGTGAAACCAGTACCATACGCACTGAAGAAAACAGCACGGACATCAGCGAGGCAATCAGAATAATGGCCAGTACGAGGCTGGTTAACAGGTTCTCAACCAAATAGTTGGTGCCTTTTAAGAAAGCTACACTCGTACCGGTTAAAGTAACTTTATATTCCTGAGGCGGAAAGATGGAGTCGATCTTGGGCTGAATTTCTTTTAACAATTCATCCATCTCTTGCGTGCCGATATCGGCCATTTGAAAACTTATCCGGGTAATTTGATTCTCCTTGTCAATAAAGCTGGAAAAACGGTTCTTGCGGTCATCGTTCTGAACATATTTTTTCAGTTTTTTCAACTCTGTTGCCGGAGGGAGGATGTAAAATTTGGAACGGCCTTTCTTATACGATTGATAGCTGAATTTGATAGCCTCAACAACCGACAGCGGCTTGGAAAGTTCATCGTAGGCACTCAGGTCTTTTTGTAATTTCTGAATCTTATACAACACTTTTCCGTTGTCAGCGAAGACACCGTTTTTCTTTTTGGTGTCGACGACCACTTCGAAAGGCATAACGCCGTTGAAATGCGTCTCAAAAAATTTCAGATCCTGAACAATCGGATCATCTCCGGGAAGGTCGTCGATGATGTTTCCGGTAGTGGTAATTTGAGAAATCCCCACGATGCTGAGTCCGAATATGATGATCGTAATCAGGTATATGGTTTTCCGGCGGTATTTCACCAGGTGCTCCAGCAACCCAACGATCTTGATCATGAGTTTGTTTTCCAGGTGCTTGGTATGGCGTTCTTTGGGTTCTTTTAGAAAACTGAAAATGATCGGAATAATGAAGATCGACAACAGGAATACGGTGAAAATGGAAATGGCCGCTAAAACACCGAATTCAATCAGAATAATACTCTTGGTAAAGATGAAAGTGGCAAAGCCCAGTGCTGTTGTGGTGTTGGTTAAGAAGATCGCATTCCCGATCTTTTGGATTACCCGGCTCAAGGCTTTGATCTGATTTCCGTGGTTTTTATACTCCGCGTGATATTTATTGAGCAGAAAAATGCAATTGGGAATACCGATTACAACAATCAGCGGGGGGATCAGGCCGGTTAGGATCGTAATCTTGTAACCGAACAGGGACTGGATTCCGACGGACCAAACCACTCCCACACAAACAACCAGCATGGAGTACATGGTTGCTTTGAAAGAGCGGAAAAACAAGTAGAGAATTAAAGAGGTAATGAGGATAGACAGTAAAAGAAAAATCTGGATTTCCTTTTTCACTTTGGTCGTTGAGTTAGCACGAATGTACGGTAAACCCGACTTATGAACCTTGATGCCGGTCTTTTGTTCAAACAGAGCAACCTCTTCATCAATCTTTTGGAAGAGCTCATTTCTGAATTTAGAGTCCAGCACATTGGTATCTATGGTAATGACCATCAGCGAGGCATCGGAAGAATCTTTAAACAGGTACCCGTCATAAAAAGGGAGATCGAAGAGTAATGTTTTTAAACTATCGAGGTAAGCCTGATCAGGAGCCTTTTGTTCTACGACTTGTTCGAAATCAAAACGGCTTTCCGCTTTATTCCGTTTGAGGGTATAAAGGTTGGCCATTGATAGCGCTTCGGTGACACCATTAACAACCGTATCTTTTTTATCCTGAACAAAATCAACCTGAATCGCTTTGATGTGATGGGTCAGATCGTACCAGGCGTTGAAATTCTTCAGTTGAAATAAATTAGGGTCATTAATACCTACAACGATCAGGTTTCCGTCCTTTCCGAAAACAGACTTGAACTGTTGATATTCAATGTACGTACTATCGGTTTCCGGAAGCATTTGAGCCAGTTCGTAACTCATCTTCACCGAGCGGGCATTATAACCCATAAACAGGGTGATTGCGCCGATTGCAATAAGTATGAACAGGCGATTTCTAAGTATTACTCTGGATAATTTGAACCACATAGTCTATCCCGATTCGGTGCGGGACAACAAATATCGCCTAATAATCCTAAATAGGAAAGGGATTAAAGAGTTTGTTTAGTAAAGACCGCGAAGAAAATACAGGGAATTATTTTTCCGCTGTTTTCTCTGGCTTTACCGTTTCAATTTTTACGCTTGCCAGGTAAAGCAAATTCATGGCATTCGGACTGTATCCCTGAACAGCAGACTGGATCAAGTGATAATCTTCATGGTACCATAAAGGGATGCATGGTGCTTGATTGGCTACGATCTGATCCGCTTCCAGACATAGCTCAAAGCGTTGTTTATCGTCGAGCGTTACCAATGCTTTTTCGTACAATTTGTCAAAAGCGTCATTTTTGAAGCGAGACTCGTTCGGGAACGACATTTCCTGGGCAGAAGCAGGAACATTAGCTCCGTAGAATAAAGACAGGAATGAAACCGGATCCGGGAATTCGGCCAGCCATCCGTCGATAGACATGTTGTTTTTAGATTGTGCATTGGCCTCTTTACGTTCCGCCAGTGAAGTGGAGGTCAGTTCAACATTAATGTTCAGGTTAGCGCGTAATTGCTTCTGAATTTCAAGACCAACGCGGACGCTGGTATTTCCGTTTCCGGTTGCCAGCATTAAGATGGGCAGTCCGTTGCCGTTCGGGTAACCGGCCTCACTCAATAGTTTTTTTGCTTTTTCAACATCAAACCCTAACCCGACAACAGAAGTATAATCATATCCTTTAAAAGCGGAAGGAACAATACCATGGTCACCGGGAGCAGCAGCTTCGCCTTTCAGGATTTGATCCACAATTCGGGCCTTATCAATAGCCATACCTACCGCTTGTCTTACTTTTTGATTATCGAAAGGAGGAACAGCCGTATTCAATGTAATGTATGTTGTTGCATTTTGAGGATAACGACCAAGAACATATTTTACAGGGTCTTCCTGGAAGTCCGCAATTTGTGTTTCAACGATCTCTTTAATGGATTTTGAAGGTAAACCGGTAATCACGTCCAGTTCTCCTTTCATGAACAGGTCTAACTGCTCCTGTCCGTCTTTGATGTAATTGAAGGAAACACAATCCAGGTAAGGAAGGGTTTCACCTTTTCCGTCTTTCTGATGGTAGTTGGTGTTTCGGGAGAGTGTGATTTTATTTTCGGTATCGGCATCTTTGCTGTACACAAACGGGCCGCTTCCAACGATCGCATTTTTTTCAATGGCTTCTTTCGCTACAATGGCAGTAGATATGGTTGCCAGCAAACTCATAAAGTTGGAAGAAGGTTTGGTCAGGGTAAATTGAACGGTGTATTCATCCGGAGCAGTGATTCCGCTGATGGTTCCGCCATTTGACTTAAAGGCTTCTCCACCGGCGATCTTATCTTTAAACAGGCTGTAGGCGTAGTTTTCATCATCAGCAGCGTACATGCGTTCAAAACTGTAGATCACGTCGCCGGCTTTGATTTCGCGGCCCTTACCACCTTCAAAACAGGCATGGTCGTGAAAATGGACTCCCTTTTTTAACCGGAATGTATGTACCAGGTTGTCATCGCTAACTTCCCAGGATTCAGCAACAAGAGGCTCCAGGGTCAGGTCGTTTTCGTCAAAGCGCAGCAGCGGCTCATAAATTTGACTGGTAATGTGGAAAGAGGCCACATCCGTCACATGAATCGGATCTAATGACCCGTATTTTTCTGTGATTGCAAAATCCAAACAACCACTTATTTCCGTAGGTGTAATATTGTTTTCTGTGGTTGTTTTTTTATCCTCTCCGTCACCGCAGGCGGTCAGTAAAAGAATAGTACCAGCTAAAAAAGTATAGATTGAATTTCGCATAGTTTTAATCACATTTAGGCGCCAAATATACCAAAATTAAGAAGTTATCTTCTAATATAAAAAACCCTTTTCTTTATAATTACCTCACTTTACGGCTTAAACCGTATTAAGTTACTTATATTTGTAACCTTCTTGTAAGAGAGAGGTTGACCAATAATGACTAACTTACACCATTTTCATATTCCCGTAATGGGTGTCGGATTTACTGTCGATACACCCATTAAGGTTGCGCATTTGGGAATCACTTCCGTAATGTCTATCGGTGATGATTTACTGTGTGAAAGAATGCGTGCTTACTACGCAGAGAAAACGGGTAAACCATTCCAACCGATCCCGAACTCCGAAGAAGATGCCCGTGCTAAACGGATTACAGCTTACCTCAACCTCGTGCAGGAACTCGTGAACGATCGGTTTGATGCGCTCAAGTCGGAAGCTGTTCACGAACACAGTGAGTTGAACAAATACTTTGAACTTCTTCCCGAAACATCAGCCCTGAAAAAGGAATTCTTCAAACTCAAAGAAGGAGATTACCTGCCGGATTCCATTAAATCGGCTATGAGACCCGGAGAAATTGAGGTCAATGTTATGACTAAACTCGACCGGCAACATTATGATAAAGAAGGGAACCCGCTTGCCCGGGAATACAATGATGCTCATGCAGCACTGAGGGGCTATGCCAACAGTAATCTCACCTCGGGAATTGTATTGTCGGCCGGGCTCAACCCCAGCTTGTATAGTTATACTGCTCAATTCAATCGGTTTTTTCCGAATGCAACCAATCAGCTCAACAAGAAGATTATCCTAAAAGTAAGTGATTACCGGTCGGCACTGGTTCAGGGAAAATTCCTGGCTAAAAAAGGCATTTGGGTGAGCGAGTACCGGATAGAATCCGGGTTAAATTGTGGCGGACATACCTTTGCAACAGAAGGTCTGCTGGCCGGCCCGATTATGGCTGAGTTTAAAGCACATCGTCATGAACTGGTTCATGAAGTGCATGCCGTGCTGACGGAAGCACTCGAACGCTTACAAAAACCGGTTCCGGATTCTCCATTACCACTAAGCATTACTTACCAGGGGGGTGTAGGAACGCATCGTGAACATGATTTTATTCGCACACATTATGGCATGGATAGTATCGGTTGGGCCACACCTTTTTTATTGGTGCCTGAAGTCGTTAATGTGGATGAAGACACACAAAATGTACTGGTAAACGCCGGAGAAAACGAACTTTATCTCAGCTCCATTTCTCCCATCGGAGTACCGTTTAATACAGTTAAAGGGAACTCCAAAGACCTTATCAAAGAAACCAAGATCAAAGCAGGAGATCCGGGAAGTACCTGTCCACGGCAGTACCTGAAATTATTCAATACCGAATTTACGAAGCAGCCGATCTGCCTGTCATCGAAACAATACCAAACCCTAAAGATCAGGGAGCTGGATGAGCAAAACCTGAGCAAGGAAGCATATCAGCAAGCTTATGACAGGATTACGGAAAAAGCCTGTCTTTGTACAGGCCTGGTCGTAACGGCATACATGGCTCACGATTTGGTTACCAAGCCCGACGGCCAGGGGGTTTCGGTATGCCCGGGCCCTAACCTGGCTTATTTTTCAAAAATCAGCACCCTTTCCGAAATGGTCGATCACATTTACGGAAGAACCGACTTACTGAATGCTACTCCCCGCCCTAACTTCTTTATGAAGGAACTGCGTATGTATATCGATGTTTTCCAGCGGGAACTGAATCAAGCCAACCCCACGCCGAAAATCATCAAGCGTCTCATGCAATTTAAAGAAAACCTGATCGCAGGAATAACCTATTATCAGCATTTGTTCGCTACAGGTTTTATTGATCAGGAGGCATTGTCTACGCTGAAAAATTCTTTACAAATCATCCGGGAATCCGAAATCCCAACCCCAGCCGCACAAGCATAATAATTTTTAATACTCATAAAATCAATGAGTTATGTGTTTTTGGAAACAATTTTTACAAAAAACGTTTCCTGAGTATAAAATGTTTTCTAAGTTTGCCCTCCAAAGTTTAAACCTATGGATAAAAAAACAGAAATCATTGCTTCTGCTACCATGTTGTTCATGAAGTATGGCATTAAAAGCCTAACGATGGATGATATTTCCAGCCACCTGGGCATCTCTAAAAAAACCCTCTACCAGTTTGTATCCGACAAAAAAGATTTGGTTAAGCAAGGCATGGCCCTGATGATCGAACATGAAAAATCCATGCTTTGCCAGGCTATGGAAACCAGTCAAAATGCCATTGATGAATTGATCGGTGTAACCCGATGCGTGAGTAGCGAGATCGGAGAAATGCATCCGTCGGTGATCTTCGATCTTCAAAAATACCATCCGAGTGCCTGGAAGCTGATGGAGACCCACAAGAAGAATTTTATCTATAACATGATGCTTGAAAACCTGAAAAGGGGCATTAAAGAAGGTTACTACAGGGATAATTTGGATCCCTTTGTGATCACCAACATTTACATCGGAATGGTCGATAACGTGTTAAACCCGGAAAACCCTATCCATAAAAGCATGAGCATCGATCAGTTACATAAAGAAATCATCCGTTACCACATTATGGGGATTGCTAATGAAAAAGGGTTGCTGTATTTAAAAGAAGCACTTAAGAATAACGGAAATTCAAAACTAGCCATAGAATAATTGCTGTATATGAAAAAATTATTGCTCGCCACATACTTCGTCGCCACATCGGGACTTTTCCTGGCTCAGGAAACCCAAAGTTTCAGTCTGGAACAAGCGCAGGCATATGCTTTGGAACATAACTACGAAAAGTCCAATGCCGACAACGATTTGCTGATCGCTAAGAAGAAAGTATGGGAAACAACCGGAATCGGATTACCCCAGGTAAAAGCCGAAGCCAAACTTCAAAACTTCATTGATATCCCAACCAGCCTGGTACCGGCCAATACTTTCAACCCGGCAGCACCGGCCGACGAATACCTGGCACTGAAGTTCGGAACCGACTACAACAATAGTGTTGGTGTTACAGCTACGCAACTTTTGTTCGACGGATCATACCTTGTGGGTCTGCGTGCATCTAAAGTTTATAAGGAATTTGCTGAGAAAAACGTGGCTAAAACGGAAATTGAAGTGAAAGAACAAGTTGCTCAGGCTTATTACCTGGCTCTGGTGGCTGAGGAAAACAAACGCATCCTGGAAGAATCGGCAAAGACCACGCAAGACCTGCTCAATCAAAGTACAAAGATTTTTGAGGAAGGTCTCATGGAAGAACAAAATGTGGATCAGCTCAAGCTAACCCTGAATGACATCAACAGCTCACTGGCCAATGCCTCCCGACAGATCAGCATCGCTAAAAACCTGCTGAAATTCCAGATCGGTTACGACATCAGCAGCGAGATCGTTCTAACCGACAACATTGAAACGTTACTGGCTTTTAAAGACAAGGAAAATGCCCTGACGAACGAATTTGATTTCAACAACCACATCGACTACCAGATCATGAAATCGAACGAACAATTGATGAAACTGAACTGGAGTAAAGAGAAGTTTTCCTTTACCCCTTCTCTCGTGGCATTTTTTAACCACACCCAACAAAACATGAGCAACGAATTTGACATGTTCAGCGGGGGTTCCTGGTATCCGCAAACCCTTTGGGGCCTCACGTTAAGTGTGCCTATTATATTGGGAAGTACCCGTTTTGCCAAAACCAGTCAGGCCAAAATCAGCTATCAGATGGCACAGAACAACACCAGAAAGGTAGAACAGGGTTTGTTGCTTCAGGCTCAGCAAAAACAAGCAGACTACACGTCGGCTTTAGACATCTACAACAACCAGAAAGAAGGGCTCGAAATTGCCGGTAAGATCAACAACCAATCGATCAAAAAATACAATGAAGGAATCATTTCCAGCATGGAACTGGCTCAAACACAAACGCAATACCTTCAAACGGAAGGGAAATACATTAAAGCATTATTAGACCTGTTCAATGCCAAATCGGAACTGAACAAGGCCTTAGGAACAAACTAAAATGAACTTATTTAATAGAGATACAAACATGAAAAAAGCAGTATTAGCATTAAGCACAGCAGCCGTTTTGGTATCCTGCGGATCGGGAGAACAGGTGGATCAAAACATCGAGGCTCTTCAACAACGCAAGGATTCCCTGAAAACCATTTATGAAGACATTGCGGCTCAGATTGCTCTTGTAGATGAACAACTCAAAGCACTGGACACCACGATTGTACTGCCGTTGGTGACCACCAAAACCGTGGAGAACAAACCCTTTGCACACTTTGTTGAAATTCAGGGAGCTGTGGAAACCGGAGGAAATGCCACCATTTATCCGGAGGCTATGGGAACTATCACCAGCATCGTAGCCAAAGAAGGTCAAAAGGTCAATCAGGGGGATGTGATTCTGCGCATCGATGCCGGGATGATCCAGTCTACATTAAAAGAAGTGGAGACCAATTACGAACTGGCCAATGAGATCTTCGAAAAGCAAGAACGCCTGTGGAAGCAAAAGATCGGTTCGGAAGTGGATTACCTGAAAGCCAAAACCAACAAGGAAGCCCTGGAGCAAAAACAAAAGACACTGCGCGAACAACTGGAAATGTATGTGGTTCGGGCACCATTCTCCGGCACACTGGATGAGATCATGCCGAAAGTCGGTGAAGCAGCCAATCCAGCCATGCCTGTTGCCAGAGTCATAAACTATGACAATACCTACATTGAAGCCGATGTGTCGGAAGATTACATCACGACCATCAAGGAAGGAACCCTGGCTAAAGTATATTTCCCATCTCTGGGTAAAGAAATTGACGCGAAGATCGACCGTACCGGCAGCTTCATCAATCCGAAGAACAGAACCTTTAAGATCCACATTTCCCTCAACGAATTGAAGGAAAACCTACAGCCAAACCTGCTCGGAGACATCCGAATCAGAGACTTCTTTCAGGAACAAGCCATTGTAATTCCTTCCAACGTCATCCAACAAGATCGTCAGGGAAACGAATACATCTACCTGCTTGAGATCAAAGGTGCCAAACGCCTGGTGAAAAAGGCCGTACTGAAATCGGGGCTGTCGTACGATAAAGAAACGATCGTGCTCTCCGGCTTAGAAGGCGACGAAGTGTATATCGATAAAGGTGCCCGAAGTGTACAAACGGGTGATGAAGTAGATATTATGAAATAATCTGATTATCAAGAGATTAAAGATTTATTGAAATGACGCAAGAAGAAAATCAACAGAATAACACCAAGCTGAAATCGTTCAGTTTATCAACCTTATCGGTTAAGAACAGAACCACGATTTTCGTGCTTACCGTGATCGTATTGTTAGCCGGAGCTTCCGCTTACATCTCCATGCCCAGAGAGGCCTTTCCGGAGGTGATCACTCCCGAAATTTACGTGGGAACACCTTATCCGGGAAACTCACCGAAGGACATTGAAAAGCTGATTACCAGACCGATTGAAAAGGAAATAAACTCCATTACCGGAATCGACAAGATCACGTCTTCCTCCATCCAGGGTTATTCCTCCATCCGCGTCGTATTCGATTTCAGCGTTACACCGGATAAAGCCCTTCAGGAAGTAAAGGATGCGGTTGATAAGGCTAAAAATGATCCTGAATTTCCAACGGATCTGCCGGCAGAACCGGATGTATTCGAAATGAACTTCAACGAGCTGACCCCCGTGATGAACGTGAACCTCTCGGGAGATTTTTCCATAGACCTGTTGGAAGACTATGCCGAGATCATCGAAGACCGTATCGAAGCGCTTCCGCAAATTACCAAAGTGGATATTCGCGGTGTTCAGGAAAAAGAAGTGAAGGTAAAGGTGGATGTGAAGAAAATGGAATCCATGCAGATCAGCTTCAACGACATCGAGAATGCCATCGCCATGGAAAACATGACCATTTCGGGAGGCGATTTGTTGGTGGATGACGTGAAAAGAACGGTTCGAACCGTAGGTGATTTCGAGGACTGGAAAGACATCGAGAACCTGATCATCAAACAGGAAAAACTGGACATTGTTTACTTGCGGGATGTGGCCGATGTAACCTTCGAAGGAAAAGACCGTGAATCGTTTGCCCGTGAATTCGGGAATCCCGTGGTGATGTGCGACGTGTTTAAGCGAAGTGGCGAAAACCTGATTGATGCTTCGGAAGCCATCAATGAAATTATTGCCGACCTGAAGAAGAACGAGTTTCCGGAAAGCCTAACCGTAACCATTACAAATGATATGTCGGAGAAAACCCGAACCCAGGTGAATGAACTGGAAAACAGCATCATTTTCGGGATGCTTCTCGTAATCGGTGTCCTGTTGTTCTTCCTTGGTTTGAGAAACGCCCTGTTTGTCGGGGTGGCCATTCCGATGTCGATGTTCATTGCCTTTATGATCCTCAGTGCGCTGGGTGTTACCCTCAACATGATGGTGCTGTTCTCTTTGGTACTCGCACTCGGAATGTTGGTGGATAATGGTATCGTGATCGTGGAGAACATTTATCGCCTCATGGATGAAGGATATAAACCCGTCCAGGCGGCGATCTATGGAGCAGGGGAGGTAGCCTGGCCGATCATTGCCAGTACGGCAACCACACTGGCCGCCTTCTTCCCGTTGGCCATTTGGCCGGGATTGATGGGTGAGTTCATGAAATTCCTGCCCATTACCCTCATCATCGTGCTTGGCTCCTCGCTCTTCGTAGCCCTGGTGATCAACCCGGTGTTTACGGCCGTATTCATGAAGCTGGAAGAAAAACCGGCCAACCGGAAGAAAGTACTTATCATCTCTGCGCTTATAACAGTTGTCGGGTTATTATTCTCGTTGTCCGGCGCCATGGGATTCGGAAACCTGGTGATCGCAACTGCCTTGGTAATTGTTTCCAGCACCTTCTTTTTCTCTCCGGCAACCAGAAAATTCCAGGAGTCCTTTTTACCCCGGTTGGAGAACCTGTACCAACGTTTCCTGACTTATGCGCTGAAAGGGTGGAATCCGATCAAGTTCTTATTGGGAACCATCGGGCTACTCATATTTTCATTCATTCTTTTGGGCGTTGCTCAACCTAAAGTGGAATTCTTCCCGGTTAATATGCCCAATTATCTTAATGTCTTCATTGAAATGCCGATCGGAACCGACATTGAAGCAACCAACAAAGCGGCTATTGAAGTGGAGAACAGGGTAAAAAGTTATTTTGATGAAACCATTGAAGTAGGAGGAGAAAAAATTCAGCGTAAATTTCTGGTGGAATCAATCATCGGACAGGTCGGGCAGGGAACTTCCGATCCGGCCCAGGGGGTTTCGATGGGGAATACGCCTCACAAGGCCAGGGTTACGGTTTCGTTCGTGCCCTTCGACGAGCGGGAAGGGTTGAGCACCAACCAAATCATGAATGAGGTGCGTAAACTGGTTCGCGGCATTCCCGGTGTTCAGGTTACCGTTGATAAAGATCAGGCAGGCCCTCCTCAAGGGAAACCGATCAACATCGAAATATCGGGAGTGGATTACGAACTACTGATCGATGAGGCGGAACGCATGAAGCAATTCATCAACAAACAGAACATTCCGGGGATTGAAGAGCTGAAGCTCGATATCCAAACCGGAAAACCGGAGCTACTGATCAACATCGATCGTCAAAAGGCGAAACGATTCAATTTGTCTACCGCTCAGATCGGTTCGGCCATTCGCACCGCCCTGTTCGGAAAAGAAGTGTCGACCTACAAAGAAGGAGAAGATGATTACGACATCGTGATCCGTATGGACGACAGAAGCCGTTACAACATCGACAACCTGATGAATCAGTTGATCACGTTCAGGGATCCGTCGAACGGACAGATCAGCCAGGTGCCGATCTCCGCTGTGGCAACCCCGGTAAAATCATCCACCTACAGTGCGATCAATCGTAAAAACCTGGATCGGATGATCACGGTACAATCGAACGTATTGGAAGGCTATAATGCCAATGAGGTAGTGGCCAAGATCAAAAAAGCACTGGAACCTTACCAGGTAGAAGAAGGACACAGCTGGAAATTTACCGGACAGCAGGAAGAGCAAGCGAAAGAAATGGCCTTCCTGAGCAAAGCGTTAATGATTGCGGTGTTCCTGATTTTCCTGATTATTGTGGCGCAGTTTAATTCGGT
>JAGQZT010000081.1 GCA_020435335.1 Flavobacteriales bacterium
CAATTAGCTCGGATGGAGGAAATACTTTTGAGAAAATAAGCGAAGGACCCATCCTCGGGCAAACCATTCACGAGCCCTTCTTGTTATCAGGTCCAAAAATTGTCATTGAAGACGGTCTTTGGCACATGTGGTATCTGGTTGGAACCAAATGGCTTAATCATAAAGGCAAGTATGAACCGGTATATAAGTTCGCCCATGCTACTTCTGACGACGGAATCAACTGGAATCGGAACGGAATACCTGTGATCCCATCCAAATACGAAGATGAATGCCAGGTTTCTTTTTCTATTTTCCGGTATCAGGAAAAATGGAATGCCATCTTTGCCTACAGGCAACCGCTTGATTTCAGAGAAACATCTGATGGATCCTACCGGTTAGGTTACGCCTGGTCAGACGACCTGGAAACCTGGCACAGAGACGATGACCAAATAGGAATTGATGTGTCGGAAAAGGGATGGGATTCGGAAATGATGGCATATCCGCAGGTTTCAGAAATTGACGGTAAAATCTACGTGTTTTATTGTGGGAACGAATTTGGTAGATACGGTTTTGGTATTGCAGAGTTGTTAACTGATCAAGCCTAAGTTATGATAACCGTTAGTGTTTGTTGTCAAACATACAATCATAAAGATTATATCAGAGAATGCCTGGATGGGTTTGTTAATCAGCAAACAGACTTTAATTTCGAAATTCTTATTCATGATGATGCTTCAACAGACGGAACCGCTCAAATTGTCAGAGAATATGAGGGGAAGTACCCCGATTTATTCCGGTGTGTTTACCAGACGGAAAATCAGTATGGAAAAATAAACTCCCTCACAGACATCCTGTTTAAAATGGCGAAGGGAAAATACCTGGCAGTATGTGAGGGCGATGATTATTGGCGTGATCCGCTTAAACTACAAAAACAGGTTAATGTTTTGGAACAAAACCCCAATTGTGTAGTGTGCCATACCTGGCAAAAATTAGCGGTCTACAATAACAACACTCATAACTATGAGGAAGTTATAGCGCCAAAAGAAGGGCATGGGTATTATCCGGATACTACCGCAAATGTCAGCGAGATTTTTAACAACAACTTAAGAGTTAAGGTTAGAACCATTTGCTTTAGAAATCTTTTTATAACCGGCGAACTTGTCCTGCCGGAATGGTTTTATCAGGTCAAATACGGAGATGTTCCCCTGTCATTTATTTTCGGGCAGTATGGTGATTTCTACTTCCTCAACGAGGAAACTGCGGTCTATCGCCAAACCAATCAGGGAGTTTCTACAGCCGGCATCGAGAAATCGGATTGGATTTTTAACCACTTCTGGGCCTGGATTGATGTGTGGTGCTATGCCGATAAGATGTATCAGGGCAAATACCATCGGGAAGCTACGCATTCAATCCGTGAGTTCTACACGAAAATACTAACGGCCTACAAATATTCCCTGAAACAAAGAATGAAACTGATGTTTAACATACTTCTTCACCTCAAACAACCTTTGGGGAGAAGGTTAAAAGATGCTTACTTTTGCATCTCAACGAAGGGCAATTAACTATGCTGGGGATTTTTAAGAAAAAGCAATACATCTTTTGCATCAATACCGGTCGGGCAGGCTCCGAATACCTGGCTAACATCCTGTCGACCGCCAACAGTGTATGGGCCGATCACGAACCGGAACCTCAGATGATTGGTAAGTATCTGAATCTGGTTACCGAAAAGGAGTATGCGGAAACCTATGCTCAACGAGAATTCAAAGTCGCTGAAATTCGCAAGATTATCCGGTCTTCGTTTAAAACGAATTATATTGAGACCAACCATATGTTTATTAAAACGTTCTATGATGTAGTGATCAAAAAACTGAAACCGGTTAAAGTGGTCTTTTTGAAAAGAAATTTGGTGGATACCCTTCATAGTTTTTACCAGTTGGGCTATTTTTCAGACCGGAATGAAGCCTGGAAAGAGTGGATGATTTCGCCTTACGCTAAAACCGCTGCATTACCCTGCTTGCTCCGCGAAGAGGAAAAAGATGATGTGGGACTGTCTCTGGCCTATCTGTTGGATATTTACTACCGGGGTTACCGTTTTATGGAAGAATATCCAGAGATCCCGGTAATAGAAGTCGCTTTGGAAGATTTAAATGATCGGGATAAAGTGCTGGAGCTTTTTCACTTCCTGAACCTGAAGCCTACGGCCGGGACTTACGATCTGATTGGCCAACGGAAAAACAACCGGTCGGAACGAAAGAAACAGATCGGTAGTAAAGAAATTTCAAGAGACTATCTGGTGGAGCGAACAAATACGTATATTGATAAACTCGAAGCCCAAGGGTATAAAATTCGGGATAAGGTCATTTTATAAAAGGATACACAATGAAGATTTCAGTAGTCATGGTCGACGGGGAGTTTAGGGAAAATACCTACGGAGCTGAATATTTCAGTAAACAGGATTTTCCTGAGGCCGATTATGAGGTGTTTTGGGTAGAATATTACAACCAGGTCCCAGAATCGGTTAGGGAGCAGGAAAAGGTAACCGTAATTACCTTGGGACATTCCAAATCGGAAGAATATCATTCGTCGTTATGCTTTAATGCCGGGATCAAAGCCGCTGCCGGAGAATTGGTCGTTATTCCGGATGCCGACCAGATCGTTGAGCCGGATTTCTTGTCGAAACTTTGGGAAATGCACCAGCAGGCCGATAACCTGGTCATCTACCCGTATCGCTACGACGAACTGGAAAATGATAAACTCACCAACCTCTCTTTTGAAGAATTGAAACGGAAATGTGTCCTGAGAAATCCATTGAATTACGGAGGATGCTTATCTGTCCGGAAAAAATGGTTAACCGAGATCAATGGATATGAACAGCATCCGTTTTTCGGAACGGGTTTTCATGCCAATGGACTGGATCTCTACACCCGGTTTAAAAACCTCGGATTGGCTGTGATGTGGACCGACAAACTCAGGTTGTATCATCCCTGGCATCCTTTTACCCTGGCAGATGCAGAACAATACAACGTGCAGAAAATGGTTATCGACTGGAGATTCAGATCCATACAATATATGGCTCTTCAGGGTATTGATGCAGCGCGGAACGCCGATGCTTCCGAAGTGGAGCAATTGGTCAAAGAAAAATTAAAAGCTCAGGAAAACAGAAAACAGTCCAATCAGGGATTAGTTAAGAAACTGATGCGCAAATTCTCATGATGCATAACCAGGTTTTCATTATCGGTGCCCAACGCTGCGGAACAACTTTTCTGTACAAGTTGCTGGATGCTCATCCTCAGATCGCCTTGGCCAAACCAATCCGCCCCGAACCGAAACATTTTCTGAATGTAGAAGAATACAATCAGGGCCGGGTATTTTATGAATCGAAATATTTTAGTATGCTCGATCACCAGGTAAAAGTGATCGGAGAAAAGGCGACCAGTTACATCGAATATCCCGATGTGGCCAAAAGAATCAAGGATTATTACCCGGGAGCAAAGGTTTTACTGGTGCTCCGAAACCCGGTCGACCGGGCTATTTCAAATTACCTGTTTTCCAAAGAAAACGGATTGGAAACCAGAACAGCTGAAGAAGTTTTTCTCGAAAATTGTCCTCCGCCAGAACTAAGTAAATCGGTTTCGGTTAATCCGTTCGAATACCTGAAAAGAGGACAATACATGGAATATATTCCTCATTTTTGGAGTGAATTCGGGGAGAATATGAAAATAATCCTGTTTGAAGAGCTATTTTTATTGCCTCAAACGTATATAGAAATATGCCGTTTTTTATCTGTTGATCCGGATCTGGCAGGAGTGCCTGAGAAAGGGAAGATAAATGAGTCTAAATCGGAATTGGAAACCGTGAAACTGAACGAGATCAGGGCAAAACTGGCAGCACACTATCAGCCTTACAATGAAGATTTGGAGGCATTTTTAGGAAGAAAAACAAATTGGTTATGATCAGGTTCAATAAACCGTACATTACAGGGAATGAGATTAAATACATTCAGGATGCGATTGATCGAAGGGAGCTTTCGGGCGATGGGTTTTATACCAAAGCCTGCACCGAATTGCTGAATCAAAAGCTGAACAGCACTTGTTTTTTAACCACCAGCGGAACCGATGCACTTGAAATGGCAGCCATTCTTGCCGGGATTCAACCAGGTGATGAGGTCATTATGCCGTCTTATACCTTTGTTTCAACGGCGAATGCTTTCGTGATGCGTGGGGCAACGGTTCGTTTTGTTGATAGCCGAAGCGATTCACCTAATCTGGATGA
The DNA here is from genome assembly GCA_020435335.1 of Flavobacteriales bacterium. GTDB lineage: Bacteria > Bacteroidota > Bacteroidia > Flavobacteriales_E > Vicingaceae. The sequence continues at coordinate 4,249 of JAGQZT010000081.1, forward strand.
AGATCAACTGGAAGCCTTGATCAACTCAGATACTAAAGCCATTGTGGTTGTTCATTATGGCGGCGTGGCGTGCGATATGGACAGGATCATGAATCTGGCAGAAAAGAACCGGTTGTTCGTGATTGAAGATGCTGCTCATGCTATTGATGCAACATACAAAGGAAAACCACTGGGAACCATTGGGCATTTCGGAGCGTTTTCTTTCCATGCGACTAAAAACATCATTGCAGGTGAAGGCGGTATGCTGGTGGTCAACGACGAACAATCGAGAAAAAGGGCAGAGATTATTCGTGAAAAAGGTACGAACAGAACGTCTTTTTTCAGGGGGGAGGTTGATAAATACGGCTGGGTTGATGTGGGGAGTTCCTTCCTGCCTTCCGAAATCGTAGCAGCATTCCTGCTTGCTCAGGTTGAGCAGATCGATGAGATTCAGCAAAAACGTATTCACATCTGGAACCGTTACGATCAACAGCTTCGTAAGCTTGAAGGGCATGGGTTTCAGCTTCCTCAGCTTCCGGATTATGCGAGTAATAATGCTCACTTGTATTACCTGGTTTGCCCTTCATTGGAAATCCGTTCGGCCCTGATCGAATTCCTGTCCGGCCAGGGAATCAAAGCCGTATTCCACTACCAATCACTCCACCGTTCCGATTTTTATGCGCGGCAGTCACCCGAATATGCTGCAGACCACCTGCCAAACTCCGATAAGTACACGGATTGCCTCCTCAGATTACCATTGTTTCCCGATCTCACCAAAGAAGAACTAACCTATATTTGCGATAAAATCCTGGAGTTTACCGAAAAGTTGTAATTTATGTTGTTGAGTGTCAGGTTAATGACCTATAATCATGCGGAGAAAATCACACAATGCCTCGAAAGCATTGATGCCCAGATAACCTCGTTTCCGTTTGAAGTGGTAATTGGCGATGATTTTTCTACGGACAACAACATGGAACTGATCAGGTTGTTTATTAACCGATCGCAGAACAACAACATCACCTACAGAATTCTGGAAAGAGAACGGGGAGGTGAATACGATCAAACGCGCCAAAAACTGGGACGACTCTACAATTTTATCAACATCGTTGATCATTGCGAGGGGAAATACATAGCACTCCTGGATGGGGATGATTATTGGGTCGACCCGTATAAACTCCAAAAGCAAGTCGATATTCTCGAGAGCAATCCTGCTCTTGCTCTGGTATACACCAATGCGAAAATCGATTCGGAAGAGGGAGGTGATTACTTCGGAGAACCTACTTTTTATGCCCCCGATTACCCTGCGGATCCTCTAAAATCTCAACACTTTTTTCTGCAACACAATTATGCCATGTTGGTAGTCACCGTGATGTTCCGTAAGCGAGACTTCGACGAGCCATTGAAGGAAACAATGCTTCGGTTTGCTACCGGCGATTTTGCCCTTTACTTTATGTTGTCGGGAAAAGGTGACTTCTACTACCTGAATGAAGTATCAGCAGCTTACTACGATCACGTTCATGGTGAATCGAAACGTTTCAGTAAACTGAAAAGGGATAAACATAATTACGAACAAATGGATTTGATTTTGCCATACATTAAGCAAGAGAACAGGCATTTATTCCGTATCTACATCCAGAAATACCTGATCCGATCCGTATTTAATATCATGTTCCGTAAAGTGAGGCAGGACGGATTGCAGAATGTGCCGCTTTCAGACATCCTTTTCGTGAAGTGGAAACACATGAAATTTCGCTACTTTTATTATTACATCAAACTGATTATTGGTAAAATTACCTACCGAAAAGCATGATAAACATCTGCCTGATATATGATATGGATAACATCCCTCATGAAATTATTCGCCAGACGGCGGGAAATTCAGGGGTGGTAAATGGATGTAAATTTACGTTGTACAATCAGGAAAACATTGATCAACTCCCCGGTGAATGTGATGCGCTGATCGTTCTCAACACGCCTTTTACAACCATCCGGACCAGGTGTCATGCCAATTTGATTTACCTGGTTTCTCAGGAAGCACCCAACGACCGGTATAAATGGCATCGCAATTCGTTTAAGCATTTTTCGCAGGTTTATACGCAATGGCCATTAAAGAAGAAGAATGTTGTTCCTTCTCATGGGTTCCTGAGCTGGTACATCGACAAGAGTTATGATGAATTACAAACGATGGATTTGAATGAACCAAGAAAGAATGATGTGGCATACATCGGGAATAAGGAATCGATTCTCATCGGTCAGGTAAAGCGGAATGAGTTCGTAGAAGAATTGAACCGCGTTTTTGCAAATGATAATAACCTGTCCTTTGATCTTCTGGGTAGGACCTATGGCGCTCCTGTCGACAATAAATGCGATAAACTGGCGGAATACAAGTATGCACTGGCTATTGAGAACACGATCGTGGATCATTACTGGA
>JAGQZT010000082.1 GCA_020435335.1 Flavobacteriales bacterium
CTCACTATGCCTACCATGTCGGACAAATCGTCTTTGTCGGTAAAATGATTCAGGGTGAAGACTGGAGCAGCCTATCCATCCCAAAAGGAAATTCAGCGGCTTATAATCAGGAAAAATTCGCTCAGGAAAAACACAAGGCTCACTTTACCGACGAATACCTCAACAAAAAAAAAGATTCATAAAAAAGCCGACCACTTGGGTCGGCTTTTTTATATTATAGAGATTGTCTTACTTCTTGTCTTCGTTGGTCACTTCCTCGAAGTCCACATCCGTTACCTCGTCCCCACTCGCTCCGGCATTGGCTCCTGCATCAGATGCGCCTTCTGCTCCGGCTTGTTGCTGAGCATTGTACATCTCTTGTGAAGCTGCCTGGAATACGGTGTTCAGCTTTTCGACACCGGCCTTCATACCCGCAACATCTTTCGCTTCGTGCGCTTTCTTCAGCTCAGCTAAAGCATCTTCGATCGGTTGCTTTTTATCGGCAGGTAATTTATCACCGTACTCTTTCAGTTGTTTTTCCGTTTGGAAGATCAAACTATCCGCCTGATTGATGGTATCGGCATTCTCTTTCGCCAGCTTATCGGCTTCGGCATTCTCTTCGGCTTCGCGTTTCATTCGGGCGATCTCGTCGTCACTTAATCCGGAAGAAGCTTCGATTCGGATACTTTGTTCTTTGCCGGTGGCTTTATCTTTCGCAGAGATGTTCATGATCCCGTTCGCATCAATATCGAAAGTCACTTCGATCTGAGGTACTCCTCTCGGTGCCGGCGGAATATCAGTCAGCTGGAATCTTCCGAGCGACTTGTTATCCGCAGCCATCGGACGCTCACCTTGTATCACATGAATATCTACCGCAGGTTGGTTGTCGGACGCTGTGGAGAACACCTCCGATTTTTTCGTTGGAATGGTTGTGTTCGCTTCGATCAGTTTCGTCATCACTCCTCCCATAGTCTCAATTCCTAAAGAGAGCGGTGTTACATCCAGTAACAACACATCTTTCACTTCTCCCGTTAACACACCACCCTGAATAGCAGCTCCGATCGCTACCACCTCGTCGGGGTTTACTCCTTTTGATGGTTCTTTTCCAAAGTAGCTCTTCACCGCGTCCACGATACTTGGAATACGGGTCGAACCTCCTACCAGGATGATCTCATCGATATCACTGGTACTGTATCCTGCATTCTTCAATGCTGATTTACAGGGCTCAATGGTTCTTTTAATCAGGTTGTCTGCCAGTTGCTCAAACTGAGCACGGGATAAGGACTTCACCAGGTGTTTCGGTCCGGAAGCCGTAGCCGTTACATAAGGCAGGTTGATTTCTGTTTGTGTGGTGCTGGACAACTCGATCTTCGCTTTCTCGGCAGCTTCTTTCAGACGTTGTAAAGCCATAGGGTCTTCACGTAAATCGATGGACTCCGCTTTCTTGAATTCTTCTGCCAGCCAGTCAATGATCACCTGATCGAAATCATCACCACCCAAGTGCGTGTCACCGTCGGTAGATTTTACTTCGAATACGCCGTCGCCCAATTCCAGTACTGAAACGTCGTGTGTACCACCACCACAGTCGAATACAGCGATTTTCATATCTCTGTCGGTTTTATCCAAACCGTAAGCCAAAGCGGCGGCTGTGGGCTCATTGATGATTCTTTTTACTTTCAGACCGGCAATCTCTCCAGCTTCTTTGGTAGCCTGACGTTGTGCATCGTTGAAATATGCCGGAACGGTGATCACCGCTTCAGAAACAGTTTGTCCTAAATAATCTTCGGCAGTCTTCTTCATTTTTTGAAGCACCATCGCAGAGATTTCCTGTGGTGTATATAATCTGTCGTCAATCTTAACACGAGGTGTATTGTTCTCTCCTTTCTCAATCTTGTAGGCAGCACGTTTAATCTCTTCACTTACCTGATCGAAAGAGTTCCCCATAAAACGTTTAATGGAAGAAATGGTTTTCTCCGGATTGGTAATCGCTTGTCTTTTGGCAGGATCTCCAACTACCCTTTCTCCTCCGTCAAGGAAAGCCACGATGGATGGTGTTGTGCGTTTCCCTTCCGCATTAGGGATTACCACTGGTTCATTTCCTTCCATTACGGAAACACAAGAGTTGGTGGTTCCTAAGTCTATTCCTATAATTTTACTCATGATATTTGGTTTTAATTTTTAATCAAAATGGTTTTGATTCGGAATAGTCAAAGGTTGTGCCATCGCAATGAATAGCAGATATTGCGAAATTTTGGCAGAAAATCACGTCAGGAGGGTGACAAAATAGATGTCAGAACGTCAGAATTGTCAGGAATCTTAGAGCTGTACACATGGTGCGACTGGAAAGCCGACCCCTGTAGTACCAAAGCAAAAACCTAAATTCAGAGACTGAAGACGCGTAATGGTTTCATTATGCAAGTTCACCTGATTCTGGGTTTGCGGATCTATGGTCGATTCCCAAAGCATGATCTCTCTGGATGAGAAAATACCAATGGCATTGCTTAAGTTGGTGTAGTTCGGTTTATCCTGATTAACACTTGTTGACGGGGCTTCTACTTCCATGTAGGTGCTCAGCTCGGTTCCGGCCACATTGAATTGCATGGAAATATTGTCCAACTCCCGGTGAGAAAAATCAGCAATCGATGAAGGACTGGGCACACCGGATACGATGTTATCAAAGAAAGTCTCTCCTTTCAGGATCCATTCCATGGATTCTCCTCCTAACGAAGTGGTTGTTTTGATCTCTCCGAGGTTCATTTCCACCGTTTTCTCTACTGAAGGTTTCCCGCTGGCTGTGGTATAATGCTCTATGTAATTAAACTGAACAATACATTGTACCCGTCCCATATCCGGCTTGGTAGATACGACAACATGCTCGTCTACAGCCTCACTGGAGGCCCAGAAACGCCATTTGGCAGTTGGAGAAGGGTCGTCTACACTGGCCTTCTTAACGATTTTGGTCTCAGCCTCAATCTCTTTGTTTTCTTTGGCGTTGTAGATTTTTAACTTGAAGGTATTGTCCCGGTTAATGGACGTTGTAATAAACTTATAGAGCACATTCGTAGAGTTATCAAAAATGCCCGGATCCTTCGGAATTTCGTTAACCGTTCTGATGGTTGTATGGGTCGTAACCAAATCATTTTGCTTGTTGTATTCTTCAACCGTCACATCCAATTCGTCGGCAGCATAATTAAAATTGGATTCAATCGCTGCAAGGTCATTGGCATTCACATTCGTTTCACCCAAAAAAGCTTTATTGATCTTCAGGTAATGCACCGTATCATTCGGATCGATCAATCCGTAAACAATTGTAATATCCTGATAATCAGCATTTAAATCAACATCTGTTTCGCAAGACATGAATACTGTTAAAACGAGCGCCGTAAATATGAATAGAAGTCTGTTCATCTCAATAAATAAATGTATTGCCAACAAAGGTATTTAATTTTAATGAAAATGAAACATTTTTGTAGCTTTGTCAGACATTAATTACAGCATGGGCTGCTAATTTTTGTTAACGGTAACTTAAACGAAACAAAAGGTATAAACATGTCCATTCACGCATCAGACATCAAACGGGTCACTACGCACGTTCTACAGGAAATGAAATTACGCGGAGAAAAAATCTCCATGTTAACCGGTTACGACTATTCCATGGCCAAGATCATCGACAGTGCCGGCATAGATATTATCTTAGTCGGTGACTCGGCTTCCAATGTGATGGCAGGGCATGAAACCACCTTACCCATTACCCTCGATCAGATGATCTACCACGCATCCAGCGTAATCCGGGCCGTACAACGTGCGCTTGTAGTGGTTGATTTACCTTTCGGAACCTATCAGGGAAACTCCAAAGAAGCACTGAACTCCTCCATCCGCATCATGAAAGAATCCGGTGCTCATGCCGTAAAAATTGAAGGCGGCAGTGAAATCCTCGAATCCATTAACCGGATCCTGTCAGCCGGGATTCCGGTGATGGGCCATCTCGGACTCACACCCCAGTCGATCTACAAATTCGGAACCTATGTGGTTCGTGCCAAAGAAAAAGATGAAGCTAAAAAACTCATTGAGGATGCCAAACTACTTGAGGAAGCCGGTTGCTTTGCCATTGTTTTGGAAAAAATACCCGCCAAACTTGCTGCTCAGGTAGCCCAGGAAGTAAAAATCCCGGTGATCGGTATCGGAGCCGGTAATGCGGTCGACGGACAAGTCCTTGTGGTACACGATATGTTAGGCATCACGCACGAATTCAGTCCCCGGTTCCTGAGACGCTACCATAACCTGTACGAAGAAATGAAAGGCGCCTTCGAAAATTACATCCGCGATGTTAAATCACAGGACTTCCCGAACGAAAAAG
>JAGQZT010000083.1 GCA_020435335.1 Flavobacteriales bacterium
AAGCTGCCTACCGGAACGGGTGTCGCCGCTTTGATGGTGCTATTAAAGGTTTCGGAGGCTGCCCGATGGCTAAAGACGACCTGACCGGAAACATGCCTACGGAAAACATGGTGCAGTATTTCAATCAACACCGGATCGAATGCAACATCAACCCGGAGCTTTTTAATCAGGCTCTTACAGCAGCTACAGGCGTATTCCCGATTTAACGTTTTTTTGTTGATAAGATTTCCAGTCAGCACTTTTTCGGATCGATTATATCTCTACATTTGAAGTGTTATTGGTGTACCTCATGGAGGTGCCAAAAGGGAATCAGGTGTAAATCCTGAACTGTACCCGCAGCTGTAAGCTCTAATAGCTTTTGTAATTCTTGCCACTGTTCTAACGAATGGGAAGGCCACAAAAGTAAGGAGTAAGTCAGAAGACCTGCCAGTAGCAATTATTAATCACAGCTTTCGGGTGAAAAGCACTGGGATTGGCCATACAGGTTTCTTCCTCTTGATCTTGCCGGAAAGTTTATAGTGCTATAACCGCTATGAACCTGACTTGTCGAATTCTAATTGTCCTGTTTCTGATCTTTTCAGTTGGGCGCTCCTATGGACAGGATTCAACACAACGGTACGCCCTGCCTGAATTCCGGTTTTCAGCCAAGCCCGAGTTGATGTTTGATGCGGTAAACACGCAGCAACTGGACAGTTCCATTCTGAATAGGTACTCTACCGACAACATCGCCGTTGTGTTATCGGAAAATAGTGCTGCCACCATTCGATCCTACGGCGTGGCAGGCATCAGCTCCGTTTCATTACGGGGAGGCAACGCCAATCACACAGCCGTAATCTGGAATGGATTCAACCTGCAGGATCCGCTGAACGGTGGATTTAATTTCGCACAATCATCGAGTAATCTCATCGACAACATCTCCATTCAATACGGCGGTGGAAGTACCGTATATGGCAGTGGTGCCGTGGGAGGCGTGATTTTACTGGATAATCAGGCGGCATTTAACCGGCCTTTTACAGCTACAGCACTGGCCCGGACAGGAAGCTTCGGAATGCAGGGGTATCAGCTTCAATTCGGACACGGCACAAAAAAAATCTCAACCCGATTAAGACTCTTTCATCATCAGATCAATAACGACTTTGAATTTGAAAATGTAGCCAGCATCGGGCATCCTACTCAAAAATACCTGAATGCCTACATGAAACAGCAGGGCCTGTTGTATGAATTCTATTACCGTCCGGCTTCCAATCAGGTACTGGGGAGCCAGTTGTGGTTGCAGTCCAACTTCAGAGAAATCCCGGGAAACATGACCATTGCCTATCAGGAGGATCTGGAAGAGCACCAGCATGATGATTGGCTCCGTTGGGGACTGAACTGGAAAAAAACCGGTGCAAAAGTCAATTACGAAGCGCGTACGGGCATTTTCTACAACCGTTCAACGTACGTGAATTCGCTGATCGACCTGACCAGCCATAATAATTCGTTTAAAAACACCACCGAGGTCATGGGCACAGTTCGCTTGCTGAAAAAAAATCAGGCAAGTTTGGGCATCATCAATCAATACACGGTAGGTTTATCCGATAACTTCAACAACAACCCCACCCTGAATTCATCAGCTATTTACCTGGCACCTTCTTTTAAATTCGGAAAAAAGGTCACCCTGAACACCAGCATCCGGGAAGAATGGTATAACGGAAGCCTTACACCGCTGACTTATGCATTAAACGGCAAATACCTGTTTTACAAGAATTGGTATCTGTGTACAGGCTTCTCCAAGAACTACAAAACACCGAACTTCAACGACCTGTATTGGAACGGGGCCTTTGCTTCAGGCAACAAAAACCTGGAAAGTGAGCACGGATACTCAGGCGATGTGGGGCTGGGCATCAAACAACACCGCAATAAACTGTCTTTACAGCATGAAGTTACTTTTTTCCAAAGCTCCATTCAGAATCAAATTCAGTGGATCGCCGCAGGATCCAACTGGTCTCCGCGCAATGTCAAACAAGTGGACACAAAAGGGGTTGAACTCAAATCAGCCACAACCTGGAGCATCACCAGCAAAACGGCTCTGACCTTTCGGCTGAATTATGCCTATACCGATGCCCGTGTAACGGAGAAAAGCCCGGAAGAAAGCAATGATGTGCTGGATAAGCAACTGACTTACATTCCTTATTATCAAGGCAATACTTACCTCGGGCTGGAAATCGGAAATATACTGATCGACATGAACGTGCAATACGTCGGTTACCAGTTTACCCGGTCCGACAACCTCGAGTGGCTGGACGCCTATACGTTGACCGGGGCCGGACTCCAGTATACGTTTAAGAAGCACGATTTCAAAACGTCGCTTTTCGGAAAAATGAACAACATTTTCAATACGGTTTATGAAGTAAGGCAATGGTATCCCATGCCCCGGATGAACTATGAAATCGGTATTAAACTAACTTTTAAATAACATGAAAAACAAACTGAAACACCTTGGTATTTATGCAACTGCAGCTGTTTTATTCGCCGGAGCTAGCTCGTGCAAAAAGATCGACACACCGACAAATGCCGGCGGAACCGGTGGTGATAAATACGACAATGGCTTATTCATCTCCAACGAAGGATCTTTTGGTGCCGGAAACGGTTCCGTTTCTTTTTACAACAGTCTGGCCAAAACAGTAAAAAACAACGTATTTTCTATCGAAAACGGCCGACCATTGGGTGATGTGGTTCAATCCATTACCCGGATTGGCGACAAAGCCTTTATCTGTGTAAACGGCTCGAACAAGATCGAGGTGGTTGAATCTTCCACATTTAAGGAAGTTACAACCATTACAGGAGTTGCTCTTCCCCGGTACATGGTGGCCAACGGAAATGTAGGCTACGTCTCATCCTGGAATAATGGCGGTGAAATAGCCTTCATAGACCTGAATACCCTGCAGGTAACGAATACGCTGACACTCGGTTCCGGTCCGGAGCGCATGGCGATTAGCAACAACAAACTCTTTGTGGCCAATAGCGGCGGATACGGAGTGGACAGCACATTAACCATCTTGGATCTGAGCAACAACAATTCAACAACCCTTCAGCTAAATGCCTACAATCCGACTGCTATCGTACACGGTTCAGGCAATACGTTATGGGTGCTGGCTCGCGGAAGAGTGATCTACGATGCCGGTTGGAATGTGATTGGTCATGATCCATCCAAACTGATCGAACTTGACGCATCAAACAACAGCATTGTGAGTACCACGACCCTTTTCAATACCGGGCATCCGGGCAACCTGGACATGAGTCCGGATAAGAGCACATTATACGTTGGCGGCGCTTATGGTTTCTATGGGGTTTATGCTCTTTCGGCTGTAGCTCCTGGAACACCGGATTTAGTTGTTCCTGAAATGAATTACGGATTCTTTGTGAATCAGTCGACCGGTAACCTCTTTGTTTTGCAGGAAGCATCGTCATCGAACGGCAAACTACTGCGCTATTCACCATCCGGGAACAAGCTCGGGGAATATACCGTAGGAGTTTTCCCAAATGGCGGAAGTTCAAGAAAAAAGTACTGATGGCTGTAAAAACACCCCTTGTTATGTCTTGGAGTGGCGGTAAGGATTCGGCTTACGCCCTTTATCGCCTGCTTTCGGGTGGGCAATACGATGTAAGGTATTTATTTACCACCATTTATCAGCCTTTGGGAAGAGTCTCCATGCACGGAATTCCCGAAAACATGATCGAAGCCCAGGCAAAATCCATCGGTATTCCGCTGCTAAAAATGTATCTTACGGAACAGTCACATGCAGCATATGATGATAACATGCGGGCACTCTTGCTCGACCTGAAAAAAGAGAAGATCCACACTGTGGCTTTTGGGGATATTTTTCTGGAGGACCTGAAAGAATACCGGGAAAACCGGTTGGCAGAAGTAGACATGCATGCTGTTTTCCCTTTGTGGAAAGAAAATACCGGTGAACTGGCCCGGCAATTTATCCGGGACGGATTTAAAACACACCTGTGCAGCATCAATGCGGAGCTTCTGGATCAAACACTGGTCGGATGCGATTTCAGTGAAGAATTTCTCCGGCAATTACCACCGGGAATTGACCCTTGCGGAGAAAACGGAGAATTTCACAGTTATTGTTACGACGGACCTGTTTTTAAGGAACGGATCAATTTTTCAATT
>JAGQZT010000084.1 GCA_020435335.1 Flavobacteriales bacterium
GGTTCATGTAGGTCTCTTTATCAGGAATATGGATGCAGATGAACATAAATATAAGACCATAGCCTGGCTGTATCTGGATCATATTATCGGAGAATACAATTCGATCACTAAGTTAGGGGCTGTCGAATTTTACAACCTGAAAGAAGGGGAACATGTCAAAGACGGAATGAGTTTACTTGAATTACGAAAGCTGATTGAAGATGAATTATACTTGGCTTAAACAATGAAAGGAGGTAACCTTATTCATGCACCACGAATTTTCCATTTTTTCGGATAAAAATTCTATTTGAAATGATGTGCGATCCATTTTGATGGATGTCATTAATTAGGACTCTTAGTTTGTTCATGTTTTCAGGGTCTTCACTTCCGGTAACAATCAAAAGATCCCGGGATGGGATTCCGACGATGATTTCACCTTGAACCGGAAAATTTTCCTGGGTCCAGATATCATCTGCCAAAATTAAACTGGATTCATACGTGCCACCGACAGTTACCATGTAATAACCGGTTTCTCCATGTTTTTCAATTTCAGGTAGAAGGTCATGCAGATTAGCTAATGCAAATTCCTTCAGTGTATCGGTAGAGATATTCAATTCTTTGAAATCCTTTTGAGATAGATGACGAACGGTTTTCTCTGTATCCTCCACATAAATTATCACTAATTCTGAGTTATAGGTCTCTATTACATTATCCAGACTGTCGGTATTTTTCAGCCTTTTTACTTCTTCTAAAAACGCATTATCTTTAATTATTGGGACGATTCTTTCTGGATTTATTACTCCCAAGTATTCATATACCTCCAACTGAGATTCTGAATATAGCTCAATGATATGATCAATTTCGGAAGGTTCCATAAGATAATCAGCATAGGCGTTATCTAAGAAAAAAGTATGCTCCTGACCATTAAACGATGCTTTTACAGTCAATTCTTGATGTTCGGTTATCGCTATTCCTTCCTTTTTAGATTTAATATGAGATATCCATTTTTCAGCAAAATCTTCTTTAGATAGGTTTGAATTCATGTTGCAGGATGTTAGCACTAACAGAGAAAGGAATATGGAAGTTATATTACTCATTACTTCTTTTTAACTGTCCCACCACCTCTTCCTCAAACCAGATCCGGTCTTCGGGTGTTTTGAATGAAGCGAACGGGATGTAGGTGAATTGAGATTTCGATAAGTACAGCAAATAACAGTGTTTTAAGGTAACCACGTTCACGAAGTGGCTGATCTTGATCGTACTTTGGGTGCCGTCGGCAACATGTCCCGTCAGGGTTTCGGTGTCGATGTCGTAGTGCTTCTCCAGAAAAAAAATCTTATTCTTGCTGGAGTTGGCAAAGGCCCAATATTGGTAGATGATCAGCAACGGATAAACTACCGAGAACGTGATGAAAAAGTACCTGAAAGATCCCAGGTTAATGGATGTAAACAGGTAAAAGACGGCGAGTAACAGCAACAAGGATAAGAACCACCATCTTTTTCTGAAATAAACGGTGATCAGAATCTGAAAGAACTCCTTACTATTCAGTGTTATCGGATTCGTTGAGATCATCCCCCGGGATAAAGTCTTATGATTTTTGTGGTTTATGATCCTGAAAAGAGTTTAAAACGAAATCAGGTTCATCCATTTTAAACCGTACATCAGCAGCATGGTCAGCAATGCGCCCACCAGTACAACAACCTGCCAGTACCGGGTACGCATGCCATATACTTTCCACATTTTTTCGCTGGTGTCTTTCTTGAAATAAGGCAGGGAAACCATCGCTAACGTAATCGTCAGGATGCTGAAAATGCCACCGGCCAGGATCCATAATGCTGTACTCATGTTTTGAGGCTTTAGTTTCTCAAATTTAAGAAATAACTACTTGCCGGGCGGAAAACAGACCATGTTTATCAGAAATAGGTGTTCTGTCTGCTTTGATTTTCCGTACCTTTCCTATATGAATAATCGAAAAGTAGTGTTATACATCAGCATGAGCCTCGACGGGTTCATCGCTACGGAAAACGACGACCTTTCCTGGTTGTCGGTTGTGGAACAGGAAGGACTGAATTACGGCTATCAGGCTATGCTCGACCGGTCGGATACCTACATCGTCGGAAAGAAAACCTACGATGTGGTTTTAAGTCTGACCAGCGGAAAATTTCCTCAGGCCGATCTTTTCGATTGTTACGTGATTACCCGGCAGGAACTTAACCCTGAAAAAGGAATTACATTCTACAATGGTAATCTTTCGGAACTCATCACCACGCTGAAATCGAAACCCGGAAAGGATATTTATTGCGACGGTGGTGGACAGATCGTGAAATTACTCATGGAGCATGATTTGATCGATGAGTACATCATTTCGGTGATCCCTGTCGTGCTTGGAAACGGAAAGCGGCTGTTTCACGGAGGAACTCCTGGTTTTGACCTGAAACTGGTAAAGAGTGAAAGTTTCGAAACTGGTCTGGTGCAGATGCATTACGCCAGAAAACGGGATTAATAGTCGTATTGCTTTCTGCATTCCTCAACCATTTCATCAGTCAGTTCCGTGTAGGAAGAATGAGAAAGAATACAGCGCTTGATTTGCTCCAGATACACATCACAACCCCTGGAAGTCAGGTAGGTGATTTGTCCGCCCCAACCCAGGGCCCGAAAATCACCGACGGTGAACTTTTGAGCTTGCCGGCTCGGATGGGTTTCATATACTCCGGATTCCTCTTCCGATTTGTCATCGGAGAAAAAGAATTTCGTCACCAGCCAGGGTAATCCGACCAAAATGCAGGCGATCACGATTTTCTTGACGGCTTCAGCGGCCCATTTCTCCAAACCAGACATAGACGGAAGTTAAAAGTGGGTTAATAAAAAGGTTTTTCCGTTTTCATACATCACTTTGCGACATACTTCTTCAGGGGTATACCCGCACAGATTCCGGTCGATATCGGGGATCAGTTTCAGGTACCTCACCATGGATTCTTCCAGGTCGGAGAATTCATCAATGGTGATGCAATTGTCGATGGGGTTGATGTTACCGTCAAAATCGGCTCCCATACAGATTTGATCCCAGGCTTTTTTCTTGTCGGAAGCTACACGCACGATGTGCAGGATGTTTTCTACCAGCAATCCGGTATGCCAGAGGCGTTCATAATCCTTATACCCGTCGTCGTAGTTAACCTCCCTTCTTCGAATGCCTTCGGATTTCAGGAAGTCGATCAATTGATCCTTAAACTTTTTATTACCGGCACCCAGGATCCGCTGATCCAGATTCAGGCCGATGATGCCGTCCGATTTTAGAATGATGTCGATCTCCTCATCGCACAAATTAATGGGCCAGGGATTGAATTGGCCGTTTCCGATCACTTTTGCACTGTTGTTATTCGGAACCACTTTTCGGGCTTCGGCATAACGGGCTATGCCGCTTACGCCCATGTGGGAAGCAATGACCGGAATGTTGTTGTTTTTGGCGATGTTGTAGTACTCCTGGCGGGCATCGATGTGCAAATGCTTGATGTCGATGAGGGTTCTTCGGTTTTTAGAACCGGTTTTGCCGATCGCCTCTTCAATCAGTTGATGGCCGGTTTCGGTAATGCCTGTAAATCCGGCCGGGTTCCGGTAAGGTTTGAACTTCTTGAACAAGGCTTTTTTTGCCAGTCCGGGGATGGGCAATGACCAGGAATGAGCAACCACGTAGTTGTAGGCAAAATGGGTTAGGGTGAGGTAGAAGAGCGGATGATCCCACTCGTTGGCGGTTCTGAAATTATTCAGAATATCATGATGCAGTTCGTCTGAACCATAGGGCGCATTGCTGTGGAAGCAGTGGGCTCCTTCAACCGATAAAACCACATTCACATCAATTCCCTTATCGAGGTTTTCGAGTAAAGATTTTTTGTCACGGGCAATATCGAATTGAGCCTGCTCACCATCAACGAGGTGTTTCCGGGCCGTATTGTTGAAGTAATTGTATTCCCTCACCAGGCGTTGAAAGGGCGTTGTGCAATCATGTTGCAGGTGCCTCAGGTCCTCATAAGGAATCTGAGAACTCAGGTTGGGAATTAATTTCCCCATGTTGATGATGGGTTCCTCCAAAGCATGCAGTGCATTAACGATCAGTTCCGTACCGCCTTTGTAACAAGCTGCCAGGTCGCTTTGAGTGTAGTTTTTAAATTTGGAACGGTTGTTTCGTTTTCGCTTGCGCTTTTTTCCCCTGAATCCGTTCGAACTCGTCCAGCAGGCATTCAGGTCGTCTTCAGAAACTACATTTTGTTTAAGCGAGATGTGCGAATGGATGTCGAAGTACTTCATGACGGATTATAATTTCATTTTGTTTTTGAGTCCTTTGAGCGCAATGTCGATCGATTTTTCGGATGATTTAAGGTGTTTGGCTAAACTCTTTGAAAAGGATTTTTTCAGGAAACTGCGTTGCTCCTTTTGAATGAATTCGGGTGTTTCGAAGGAATCGGAGTTCATCAGTTTCACTTCGGGAAACTTGTTCGAAAGGTAATCGAAGCGGTTGTCGGAAAGGCTTGCCAGAATAGCTTCGATCTTGTCTTTTACATTGGAAGACAGATACGGAGTGGTTTTCTTCAACAGCTCGAGGATGTCAGGCGACATGAACCGCATCAGGGATACAATTTCTTCTTCCAGATCCGCTTTTTTATCTTCGGAATAAGCGCTGTACTCATTGTTTATCAATAAGGTCAGTTTTTGCAGGAACTGAGTCGGAAGCTTCCGTTCCAGGTGATTCAGAATCTTCTTTTCCAGGGGGTTGGCGGTAATGCGGTTTTCTTTTTGGTGAAAGGATTCATCAATCAACTGAGCGTAAAGCCTCGGAAGGATATCTTCGTCCTGTAAAGAATAAGCCGTTTCACTTTTGAAGCTTTCGAGGTCGTCGATCTTTTCCCAGGTGAGCCAGGTGCCATTGTCGATGATGTGTGTGCCAATGTAGGCTGTGGGAGAATCTTCCGGGATGAGGTCGTATTCGTTACTCAGTTTGTTGAGTAAGGTCCAGCTGTGTTTCAGCATGGGCGGATGTTCGAACTGATACTCCCGGTTCAGGTCGTTTACATTGAATTCAGGGTAATTCTTCAGTAACCAGAAACCGATGATCATGATGTCCGGATGTTCCCCTAAAATGGAAAGTGAATTCCTGAAAATGGTGTAAATGAACTGGTGATATTTCGAAGAATGATAATGTCTGACCAACAGATGAGCCGAATAAATTCCGAGAAAAGGGTTGTCAAATTTCCGGTATGCCATGTTCCGGGCAGCCTTCACATCCAGCGGAATATTAAGGTTGTCATTAAGCATGTCTACGGCCTGAGGGCACGAATTGTAGGCATGTTCCCTGGAACCGGCATCGAATGCCAGGTATCCTTTCGACTGGGCAAAGACCATGCTTTCCAGTTCCAGCCAGGAATGATCACCGATACGCATAAACAATTGGGTGAGTTGCCCTTTTGAAAGGAAAAGGGCCTGGTCGAATTGTTTACCGTTTACATGAAACCTCAGGAAGTAAAATCCGGGATCGACCTGGATCGTTTCTCCGTTCGACCAGGTATTCGGGAAGGAGTGCGGATCACATGCAAACACGTTGTGGAAGTCATAGACCAGGGTGCCGTTCTGATTGATCAGTTCAATCCGGTTCAGCCGGTAATAATCGTTGTACTCATCTGCCTGAACAAACAAAAAGAAACGGGATTTGTCGTGTTGATCTCCATCGTTGATGTAGTTCACGTTCCGGCTCAGGATCGTTGCCTGATCGGCCACGGGGCTGTCCCGCACGGGGATGATGCTATCGGTTAGCCGGAGTTCTTCACCGATGAAAATGCGTTTTTCCGGTTGGTTTTCGACAAGTTGTACGAGTTTAGAATAATTAGATCCGGAGGCACTGACACTAAACTTGTAGATACCCGGAAGGAGTGAAAGTTCCAGATAACCCACGCCGTTTCCAACCATTTTCATGGAATGGTCATATACCTGGATGCTACAGAAACTGTTTTCACAATCGATGATGAGGGTAATCGTTTTCATAAAATCGTATTATTAAAAATGGCTTCAAAATCACAAATATTCATGGCGGAAGTGATCTCAAAAAAACCGTCCTTGGTGCTTGCTCCTTTCGTGATCTGATACCGGTAAATACCAATGGGAACCGATTCTTCGAACTGGGCATCGTGGAGTTCGATGGTTTTAACGGGTTGGTTGTTGGCGAGTTCTATGATCGACAAGGTGCCTCCGATCCAGTTTTCGGGGACCTTAAACCGGATGGCACCGGTATGGTCCTGATTCCTGAACGTGATCTTGATCTCATGACCGAACGAATTGCCGTGAATCTGCGGGATTTGTCCACCGGAAAATTGCTCGTTGTTGGAGAGGATGTATTCGTTGATGTGTTTGTAATGAACGGCATTTGTTGCGTGGTCGTAGTTGGCATTGTTGAAGGCTTCCAGCAGCATTTTGGAAAAGATCCCATTGCACTTTCCGTCAAATTCCCTTTCACGAGCTTTTTGTCCGTTTTGGCAGGATAAGAAATAGGCTGTTCTTACCACGCGGGGCGGGTTGGCCGGATCAGGCTGGAGGATCTGGTTGCCATCACTGCCGGATTTAAATAACCGGCAGCAATCCGTTACCAGAATGGCTTCCTTAAAGTAACCTGCATTTTCATAAAATTCGAGGCAGTTAAAAGCATCCACACCATTGTTGATGAGGTCCTGATAATCTCCATTGGCTGCAATGAGGGAAACGGAATTCACATTGTCCCGCTTGTTAAATCCATGTCCGGCAAAAAAGAGATAAAGCCTTCTGCCATAGTATCGTTTATTATCATCCGGATCTCTGTAAAAGGCAATGCCGTTTTCTGTCAGGTCTTCATCCTGTTCATAGGTCATGGCTTTTTTAGCCTTTCGGTTCAGTTTCAGGAATTCCCGTTTTATATCTTCCTGTGTAGGAACCGCATCCAAAACATCGAGCCCTTCCAGGTCTTCCGGGGTAAACTCTTTGATGATGGTCTGGATGTTTGATTCCGGCAAACCTCCTCCGGAGCTGCTGGTGAGCCACTCCTTAAAATCACGGGCATCATTCAGTGTCCCTTTCAGATGGGTCATCTGGTCTCCGGGATAATTATGAATGCCAACAACTATGGCATAATCGTGTTCATTCATTTAGTAACCGTTAGATATAATGTGTTTAACACTTTTTATAGTTTCACATCCGCTGTTATCGAAATCGCCATGCTTGTGCGACATGCTCGTTTTTCCGGGGCCTTCATTGCATTCCGACCAATAAGTTTTACCGTTCAGGAAATCCTTCACCACCTGGATGTTGTCATTGGTGTTGAACGGTTTTCTATCCGCAAAGTAGCGTTGCATGCCCACAATGGGCTTATCGATGTCTTCATCTTCCGTTCCTTCAAGCATGGCCGAAACGAAGTAGAGCAGGGAGGCGGGGTAGAGGATCGGAACAATTCCGTCGGTTTTTTCGAGTGCGTCCTGCATGCCAAATGTCCGGATGTTATTGATCCGGGCAGCATGATTTCTGACCACATCGGCCATCAGGTCGAAATTACAGGCTCCGGCCAGGAACACCACATCGAATTTAATGTTCGGATTAAGTTGCTGGAGATCGCATTGTTTGAGCAGGTTACAGATGTATACGGCTCCCGTACTATGACCTACAAGCACGATCCGCCGGTTTGCCGGCCATGTTTTCAGGTGATTGATAAGGGCTGTACCAGCATAAACATCCTTGTCGTTTCCGAAAGCATCCGCCGTATCTTTCTTCATGTTGTGCCAAACAAAGGTGCCGATGTGATCGATGTAAACACTTCGCAGGAGTTCTTCCGTTAATGTGAGTCTGAAACCGTGGTGGGTGCCTTTGCGGTAGCGTTTGAATACGGCAACGGCTATTTTAGTCAGGTATTTGATCAATTTCCAGGAAATGAAGAGGCCGCGCTCTTCTTCTTCCACTTTTTCGGATTCCTCTTTAATGATGGCCAGAACGTCCTTGGAAACAAGGGTAGCATATTCCTTGTTAAGTTCCCCGCGGGAAATTTCATCTTTATTCTTATTCAGTAAACCCTGTCTGATCTCATCAATAGCCTGAGATACGCCGGGATCGTCACTGATCATTTGTTCCAATTGTTTGAATTCCGAATCTTCCTCTTCCAGCATTAAACAATCGGCATCTTCGGTAACCTGGTTATCCAGATCATCCAATAAGCCTTCCACCAGGCTGGGGTCCGTTACGGGAATTTCACTGGTGCCTCTGGTAAAGCCTTCTTCCAGTCCGGTTTTTACCTTCGATACGACAAAATTCTTTAATAAAGGAAGTAGTTTTTTAAAGAGTTTATCCTTCGAAACGGTCGTAATTTGATCTCTGAGGGCTTCTTCCAGGTTTCTGAATACCGTTTCGCCAAGTCCGGATTCCCAAACAAAAAACAGGGGGTAAGCACTGGCTTCTGTATAATCGGTTGTTAGGTTGGTTGCGACAGTCATGCCGGCCTGTTCATTAACCAGTCCGCCATGGAAATGGATAAGAAGCGGTTTATTGAGGTGTTCCGGCTCATTAAGCCGGTTGAAAATGTGTCCTAAATTGTCTTTGTGGTTGATGCCGCCCGGTTCATTCTTGTTGTCAAATTTCCCGTTTCTA
>JAGQZT010000085.1 GCA_020435335.1 Flavobacteriales bacterium
AGCAGCTTGTGGTGAGCAAAGCCGAACCATAATTGGAGTGAAGATATGAACGGAAATGGAGCAGCTTGTGGTGAGCAAAGCCGAACCATAATTGGAGTGAAGATATGAACGGAAATGGAGCAAAAATTGAACCATGATCGGTATTAGAATCCCTTAATATGAAACCCACAAATACATCACTCATCCTAACCTTCTTCTTATTCCTGGCTAAATTCGGTTCAGGACAGGATTCGCTCTCTACCGAAAATTATGCTTTCGAGCCGGATAAAGTAGCCAAGGAAGCCGTTGCCAAAATCGTACAATATACCGGTCTGATGCCCAACTTCGTCGTTGTTGCCGACAAGAGCACATCCACCGCCATCGCCTACATCAAGAACAATAAACGGTACATTGCCTACAACCCCAAGTTCATTGAAAAACTGAATAACAAAACGGCTACCGACTGGGCCGCTGTAAGTGTTTTGGCTCATGAGATCGGTCATCATTTATCCGGCCATACACTCCCTAAGAACTCCTCTCCCGGAAATGAGCTTATTGCCGATAAATTCTCGGGGTTCATCCTCTTTCAGATGGGTGCTGAACTGCATGAGGCTAAAGCTGCACTGAGTGCCATCGGACACGAGATGGATACAACCAAACATCCGCCTCAAAAAGCAAGATTGATGGCCATCCAGGAAGGATGGGAAGACGCCAGGGCTTTACGAAACAAGAATGCCTATGAAAATGGCATTCCGAACACGGATGCTTTAACCGAATTTGTATATCAGTGTACTTTTCTGGGTGACGATAACGTGTACTTTGTAGATGAAAAGGACAACATCATCTGGTACAACAACAACGCGAAACCCATCATCATCGGCCGGAAACAAGCCTCAACCGACAATAAATACAGTTGGATCTATAATTACCTGGATAATTTTTACGGCGTGGATCACAAAGGCAAGATCTGGAAAGAAACTACCTACGGTTCGGTGTTCATTGTTGGTGAAGCCCGCCTGGTTAAAGACAAGGAAAAGGAATGAAACCCTGTACGAATCGTGTTTTTATAATCGAACCCGCCGCTTTTACTTTTAACGATGAAGCAGCCCGGTCCAACCATTTTCAACGGCCAAGCAATCTATCTGCCGAAGCGCTGAACCAACAAGTCAAGAAAGAATTTCACCGTTTGGCGGATGCCTTAAAAACACAGGGAATCGAAGTTACTGTTTTTCAGGACACCCCGGACCCTGTGAAGCCTGATGCCGTATTCCCGAACAACTGGATCTCCGTCAACAACAAGCGCATCATCACCTACCCGATGTGTCATCCGAATCGGCGAACAGAACGACGTCAGGACATCATTGATGTTTTGATGAAACAAACCGGCATTACAACCATTACCGATTTGAGTGTTTATGAACAAAGCAACCGCTTTCTGGAAGGCACCGGAAGCATCGTGTTCGACCATCCCAACCGATTGGCTTATGCCTGTTTGTCGGATCGAACCCATGAATCTGTATTGCAGGAAGTTTGCAGCATCTTAGATTATCAACCCGTTGTTTTCCATGCCTACGACGTGAACGGTTTACCGATTTATCACACCAACGTGATGATGAGTATAGCGCCTGATTTTGCGGTTATTTGCCTGGATAGCATTACCGACGAACTGGAACGCAAAAGGGTTGAACAACACATCCTGAAAACCGGAAAAGAGATCGTTGCCCTTTCACAAGATCAGGTTAATCATTTTGCAGGGAACATGCTTACGTTGGAAGGCACTAACGATTTGGTTCAGGTGATGAGCCGGCAAGCTTATAATAGCCTGCGTGCCAAACAGTTGGAAACGATCCGAAAAACCACCACACCGCTTCCGGTAGATATCACGACCATCGAAACCATTGGTGGCGGCAGTGTCCGGTGTATGATTGCGGAGATTTTTGACTGATCACAGTTTAGCCAACTCCGCCTTCACAAAATCCACCAATTCCTTCACATAAGCCTGTGAAAAATTGAACTCGATGCCGGCCGTCTCGTAGATTTCTCCGATGGTTTTCGTATAACCCAGACTCAACGCATCCATGTATTGTTGTATGGCTCTTTCTGGGTTTTGCCTGTAATTGCGCCAAACGGCGATCGCACCCAATTGAGCCATAGCATACTCGATGTAATAGAAAGGTACTTCGAACAGGTGCAGCTGTTTCTGCCACAAGTTCGTTCGGGCCGATTCGTAACCGGACCAATCCACCACATGACTGCCAAATGCATCCATGATCTCGTTCCATTTTGCTTCTCGTTCGGCAACGGTATGTGTCGGGTTCTCATACACCCAGTGCTGGAATTTATCGATGGTGGCTACCCATGGTAAGGTCTCCAGAGCTCGGTGCAACTGTTCCACCTTGGCCCGCTTCAGTTCCTCCGGATTGGTATAGAATTCATCCCAGCCATCCATGCTGATCAGCTCCATGCTCATGGATGCCAGTTCAGCCACTTCGGAAGTCAGGTCCTTAAAAGCCGTTAATTTCAGATCAATATTCAAAAAGGATTGAATCGCATGGCCACCTTCATGCACCATGGTGATCAGGTCCTGATGCGTACCCACCGCATTCATGTAGATGAACGGAACGCCGATCTCATACAAGGGGTAATTGAATCCACCCGGTGCTTTTCCGGTTTTAGAAGCCAGGTCCAAGTGTTTCATTTCCTGCATGATGGCTAATCGCTCTCCGAAATACGGATTGATCTTATTAAAGCATTTCACGGACTTGCTGATCAATTCATTTGCCTCCTCAAATGGTTGTAAAGGTTCTTTTCCTTCGGCATCCACATCCAGATCCCAGGGTTTAAGCGGATCGACACCCAACTTGGACCGATGCTCCTCCTGCCATTCGTCCAGCACCGGCACAACTTCTTTCGCAATGGCCTCGTGAAAATCAAAACAATCCTGAGGCGTGTAATCGAAACGGCCCATCGCTGCGAACATGTAATCGCGGTAATTACTGAAACCGGCATTATGCGCAACCCGGTCACGCTTAGCGATCAGATCGGTGTACAGTTCATTTAACGCATCCACATCCTGTGCCCTGCGGTTAACAATTTGAGTATACACCTGCTCTCGCATTGAACGATCGGTTCTTTTCAGGTATTTGGCAGCTTGCTGCAATGTCAGTTCCTTTCCTTCCACTTCAACGGTCATGGCTGCAGCAATAGCGCCGTACTTTTGTTGTTCGGCTTCCAGTTGCGACAACAACGGAACGTTCTCATCACGATAAATCTCAATCTCTTTGCGGACGCGTCTTAAGTAAGTTTCGTAACCTTCTTCTTGTAATTCGTTCAGGTAAGGTGAATCCATTAACTTTCGGTTAAACGCATCATCGTAAGGAGCTACTTTCGGATGGATCTCACTCACAAAAAAATGAAATTGATCAGCCAGCTCTTTACTGGTCGTATCGATACTCATCCGGATGTAGCGCCAGCCCATATCCTCTTCCAGAACGGCATCGAGTTCGGAACGATCGAGCATCCATTGCTCCAGCTCTCCGACCGAATTGACCGGTCTGTTCTTCAGGTCTTCAAAATAAGGTTTCAGCGCTTCCCAGGAATTGATTTCCAGTTCATTGGAAACGAATGTTCTTGGTTTTTTTACAGGTATTTCCAGATCGTTTGCTAGCATAATCGGTATAAAAAAAATCCGAGGCTTTTGCCTCGGACTCAAGATGTATAATGACTTATTTTCCTTTTTTCATCGGTGTGGCTGCTTTCGCACCACCTTTTGCTCCGGATGTTTTAGGGGTTGATTTACCCTTTGCGGCAGCTGGTTTTTTGGCGGCAGCTTTAGCAGGAGCTTTCTTGGTTTTCTCTTTTCCTTCTTCCTTCTTTTCTTTCTCTTCCTTTAATAAATTATTCTCAGCCAGAATATTGAACCATTGGAACAATTTCTTCAAGTCGGAATGATACACCCGATCCTGATCGAAATCTTCAATTACACTTTGCAGAAAGGCACGCAATTCGGCAGCATCGGCTTTATGATCAACCGCTGCTTTTCCACCTGTTTTCTTCGCCATTTTCTCGTACACTTCGAGCAAAGGCACATCACCGGTATAGGTATAAATGCTGATATCACTCAGGGCACTTACTTTTTCGGAAGCATAAACCGGCAGGCGTTTTCCTTCGGTTACCGATTCCACGATCAATCCGTTCTTAATTTGCGAGATGATCTTGTACAATCCCGGCTTTCCTGTAATTGAAATAATTCGTTCTAAACTCATAGTCATTTTTAAAAGGAAAACAAATTTAACAAAAACACCATGTAAATAGAAGTAAAAATGAAGCTTTAATTAGCTTTTCTCTAAGACCCGGTAAGCACCGGCAATATTGTGCACTAAGTCTGAGGCAATTAGCGCATTTTCTCCTTCCCGATCCAGAGCCAGATCTCCTGTCAAACCGTGTAAATAAACCCCTAAAATAGCCGCTTCGTGTGACTCATATCCCTGAGCCAGCAGACTGGTGATCATTCCCGTGAGTACATCCCCGCTTCCTCCGGTAGCCATACCGGGGTTTCCGGTTGAATTGAAATACACGCTCCCATCCGGCATAGCAACAGACGTGTTTGCTCCCTTCAATACCACAACAAGGCCATGCTTCACAGCCAGATCCTTCTGCAATTGGAGACGTTCTTCATCGTCCGACCATTTCCCCACCAAGCGTCCGAATTCTTTCGGATGTGGTGTTAAGATGCTCCCTTCGGGTAAAAAGGACAACCAGGTCGGATTTTCGGAAAGGATGTTCAAGGCATCGGCATCAACGATCATGGATGTTTCTGCATTTTGTATGGTGAACTTCAACGCTTGCTGCGAATCCGTAGCAGTGCCTAGCCCCGGCCCTACTCCAACTGCATCAAATTTAGACAGGTCGGGAGTTCTCGTAAACCGTTCATCGTGCTCATCGATTAAACACATGGCTTCCGGTACGGCCGTTTGCATGATCTCCACACCGGATTTGGGGACATGCATTGTTAAGAGACCAACACCGGTTCGCAGGCACGCCGTAGCTGATAAGATAGCTGCCCCCATCTTACCCTGACTCCCACAAATAAGCAAAGCATGCCCGTACGATCCTTTGTGTGAGAATTTGGAACGTCGGTGGAGCATGGATTTCGCCAGACTGCGATCGGTGTAGAAATAGTTCGTAGCCAATGTTTCGATAAACGATTGACTCAAACCGATATCCAGCACATTAAAAACACCCACATAAGGTTCATGTTCCGGAAAGAGCATGGCCAGTTTAGGCTGTTGAAAAGTAAGGGTATAAGTGGCCTGAATGATGGAATCCCCGTCGTTGCCGCGATTGCTTTCACTAAAGAGTCCCGAAGGCATGTCGATCGCAATAACCTGACTGGCTGAAGCATTGATGGTTTTTACGATACCGGCAATAAATCCGGATATCGGCCGGCTTAATCCGGAGCCGAATATCGCATCGATGACCAATTGGTCTTTATTCAGTTCAAATTGATGGTCGGCTTCGGATAAAACTACCGGATGAACACCTACCTCTGTTAATCGACTCAGGTTCGTATCGAAATCCCGGGTATGCTGGTCGGAAAAATGGACGATGTAAACCTGTACGGAATAATTGGCTTCCTGCAACATCCTGGCGATGGCCAGTCCGTCGCCGCCATTGTTCCCGACCCCTGCAAATACGGTAACCGGAGTGTGATTCGGAAAATGATCTTTAATCCACTCAAAACATTGCCGTGATGCCCGTTCCATCAGATCGATCGAAGCAACAGGTTCATTCTCGATGGTGTAAGCATCGGCCTCGCGGGTTTGTTGTGCGGTGAGTATCTTCATGGTAAAATTTTATTCCTCGGCGACATCCCTCTTACTCTCCCTTCGAAGGGAGAAACCTTCTAATGATTTATCAGTTTGAACACAAAATTGATGACCACGATGGCAACCACAAAAATGAACATGTATTTCAACCAGGTGCCTCCGTTTCGAAACTTGAATATCAGGTGTACGATCAAAAACAGGAACATCAGGATCATGGGAATGAGTGCCGGATAATGATGAAAACTGGCTGCCAGATCTCCTTTAAGCAGAGCCACGAAGGAACGCTGCATACCACATCCGAAACAATCCATCCCGAAGTATTTCTTGTAAGGACAGGCCAGCATGTGTTCTTCTAACCAGGTGATGAGGCTCATTAGTTGGTCTTAAATTCTAAAACGTCGTTCTCGATCTTGATGATCTTTAGCGTATCTCTAAGTTCCCGATAGCGCTTCCGTGAATCCACCACAAAAATGCTCGACTGGTAATCGAACATGATCTTCTTGTAGAGCTCGGCCGCTTTTTCCTTGTTGTTGAATTGGTAATCATTCAACAGTGCCAGGTTGTACAAGGCATCATCGGCCAGGATGTCTTCACCATGTTTCTCAATAATTGTTTCCAGATTTTGGGCAGCCTCTTCGAATTTCTTTTGTTTGTAATTGATCTGATAGCGTTTGTACAGAATATCATCTGCAATGGTGTGGAACGGATACCACTTATCCAACG
The DNA here is from genome assembly GCA_020435335.1 of Flavobacteriales bacterium. GTDB lineage: Bacteria > Bacteroidota > Bacteroidia > Flavobacteriales_E > Vicingaceae. The sequence continues at coordinate 6,531 of JAGQZT010000085.1, forward strand.
AATCGAGCATTTTCATGGCCTCCACATGCTTATTCTGAAAGCTCAACAGGTCGGCTTTGGCAAAGATGAGCAAAGGCGCCTGGTTGGTATCGATCCCGATGTTGTCGGTGATCAGAATGGACAACTGCATGGCATCGTTGGCGATCAGTTTGGACGTAGATGCTTTCAACACATTGAGTTGGGTTTTACACCAGCCGAAATCACCGGTATAAAAGGACACCTTCGCATTCTTGAATTTAGCCTGCTCACCCAGTTCATCATGCTTAAACGCCTTCTCAACCTGAGAGTACAACAGGGAAGCTTCCCAAACCTCATCGATAAACAGATAGACATCGGCCAGTTCGAGCTTGGCCTTCGCCTGACTGTGCGGGTTCAAGGTTCCCATACCAAGAACCTCTTTCAATAAACTGACAGCCTCATCGGTATCGTACAGGTAAAAGGCCTTGAGGTGAGCCAGTCCCCGTAACAAGCTCGCTGTGGAAGGTGTTCTCCCCAATTCATTCAAAGTCGTCAGGTAAATCTGTTCCAGGTTTTTCAGGTCTTCGGGTGTATAGGCATTACTGCTGGTGATCTTCAGGTTATACACATCCACCAGTTCTATTTTGGAACTGATGTAGTAGCTGTTATCGGACCCTTTACTGATCAGGTATTCGTGGCACTTAATTGCGGTTTCATAATCGCGGTTATCCACACATAGCTTCGCCAGGGTATTGATCCGGAAACCGCTTTCTGCCCTTCTGCGATCAAGGGCTTTGGCTTGAATGAATGCTCCGTTAAAATTCCGTTCCTGAACATAGACCCAAATCAGCATTTCGGAAAAGATGGTTTCATCCGCATTTTTCTGAATCCGTTTCAGCAACAAGGTTTTAAGCAGTGATTTCTTTTCATTGTCATCATCCGGGTTCAAAGCGGTTTGCAGGGCATTCTGCACACTCTGCAAGTAGGATTTCTGGTATTCGATCAACCCCAGATACTCTTCCAGCATGGCTTCGGTATTACCCTGCAGGTTGTACACTTCGGCCAGTTCAAAGTTGAACGGATATGTTCCCCGCAGCAATTTCCTTCCTTTCTGATAGGTTTCTATAGCCAGATCGGTTTCTTTGTATTTGAGAAAACCGTTTGCCAGACCGATGATCTGCTCATTGTCGGGAGTCAGTAGTTTAATCGCCCTTTCATTGGTTTGTTTGCTTTTGAGTTCATCGCCCGAAGCTTTATAAACATAGGCCAGATCCGTATGAAATCCAAGTTGGTAAGGCAATTTCTTCATTTGCCGTTTAACGAGTTTTTCTGCATTTTTATATTCCTGCAATTCCAGGTAGCAGGTAAGTAGCCGGATGTAATGGGTAGGAAGTTCTGTTTTATCGAAGAGTTTTTGATAATAGATAACTGCTTTGTCGTAGGCTTTGTCGTTGTAAAACTGAGCTGCCAGTTGCTCGTCGGTATTTTTCTGAGCAACGAGTTGTACCGGAATTGTAGCAATAACCAGTAATACGAACCCTATTTTAAGCAGTCCTTTCATTCTTCATTTCCTGCTTCTTTTTGCCGGAGTGATTCTAAAATGGTTTCGATCTCGTTTTTGCTTGTTTCAAAATACGTTATCGTCTGATCCAGACCTTCCAGGGAATGGTTCACCTGGCTACTGAGCTCCATCAGGTAAACCTGTTCCGTTTTGTAATAATCTTCGAATTTATCCTCGGGCATCACGCCATTCTCCAGATCCTGTTTCATATTTCGAAGCTGGTCTTTGGTGTAATTGATCTTACTAACAAACTGCAGGTAATTGTTGTAGAAAGCAAACACCCTCTTTTTACCGGAATAATATTCACCCAGTTTGATGGCAGTGGACTTATCTATGGTATCCGAAAATTGATCCAACATTTTCAAATCCTTTTCCATCTGTCTTTTTACAGAAAAAGCCCTGGAAGTATCTACCGAAAGAATGGACTTTTCCACTTCGTCGGCCATACTGATCAGGCCATCCACTTCTCCGATTTCTTTTTCAAACTTATTGCCACAAGCAAATAACCCGAGGCTGACGATCAGAATGATAATGGTATTTGTTTTCATGTTGCTTATTTAGTTTATGATGTTAAACCCGGTGTATTTTACCAAAACTTCCGGGATTTTTATGCCGGCTTCCGTCTGATTGTTTTCCAGCAAGGCAGCCAGTATCCTAGGTAACGCCAGGGCACTGCCGTTTAGTGTATGTACGAGTTGTGTTTTACCGTCTTCATTTCGGAAACGGCATTTCAACCGGTTGGCCTGAAACGTTTCAAAATTGGATATGGAACTCACCTCCAGCCATTTTTCCTGAGCGGCGGAGAACACTTCCATGTCGTATGTCAGGGCGGAAGTAAACCCAAGGTCGCCTCCGCAAAGTCTGAGGATGCGGTAAGGTAATTCCAATTTATTCAACAGCCCTTTCACGTGTTCGACCATTTCTTTGAGGGTTTCGTAAGAATGGTCAGGGTGTTGAATTTGTACGATCTCCACTTTATCGAACTGGTGTAATCGATTCAGCCCTCTTACATCTTTTCCGTAAGAGCCTGCTTCACGACGAAAACAAGGCGTATACCCCACATTTTTAATCGGGAAATCCTCCGGTTTCACAATCGCGTCGCGGTAAATATTCGTAATTGGCACTTCGGCGGTTGGGATCATGTAGAGGTCGTCAACCTGCATGTGGTACATCTGACCTTCTTTATCCGGCAACTGGCCCGTTCCGTATCCTGAGGCTTCATTCACCATTAATGGCGGGATCACTTCCTGGTAACCGGCTTTTTCTGCCTCATCCAAAAAGAAATTGATTAAAGCCCTTTGCAGTTTAGCCCCTTTTCCTTTGTAAACCGGGAAACCTGCTCCGGTTACTTTTACGCCCAGTTCAAAATCGATCAGGTCGTATTTTTTGGCCAGTTCCCAGTGAGGCATGGCATGACTCAGCTGAGGGATGGCAGCATCCTCAAAAACAACTTCGTTGTCGGCATCCGTATTTCCGGCAGGAACGATCTCATTCGGAACGTTTGGGATCTGGTATAATAGCCCCTGAAGTTCCGCAGCGACAACAGCATGATCATCCTTAAGCTGATTGATTTTTTCTTTCAACTCGGCTGTTTTCGACTTCATTTGATTGGCTTCTTCCTGTTTGCCACTTTTAAACAAATCGCCGATCTGCTTGGCCAACTGGTTGCTTTCGGCTAAAAGGGTGTCTGATTCCTGCTGGATGTTTTTACGTTTCTCATCCAGTTGAAGCACCTGATCGACCATGGTTGCGGCGTCGATATTCCTTTTTTTCAGTCGTTCAACGACCAAATCCCTGTTTTCTTTAATGAATGCTGTTTGTAACATTGATCTTCTTTTTACTTACACAAATTTAACCATTAGTGGGGTATATAAACAAAAAAACTCCTGCATCTATAAGTTTACAGACACAGGAGTTTCAAGTATGTATCCAAACTTATGCTTCGGCGATTGGAGTTACCGAAACGTAAGATTTGTTGTTCTTTTTCTTGCTGAAAGTAACGACACCATCAACCAATGCAAACAAGGTATGATCTTTACCGATACCTACGTTTTCACCCGGGTGATGTTTTGTTCCTCGTTGACGAACGATAATGTTCCCTGCAATGGCAGCCTGGCCACCGAAGATCTTAACACCTAATCGTTTACTTTCTGATTCTCTACCGTTTTTGGAGCTACCTGCCCCTTTCTTATGTGCCATAACTTTAGAGTTTAGACGCTATAAGCGCTATGTTTTTATTTTTTTGCTGAGTCGTCAGCTTTTTTAGTTGTTTTCTTAGCGGCAGGCTTCTTAGCTGCTGCTTTTTTTGGAGCGGCTTCCTTCTTAGCGGCAGGCTTCTTGGCTGCTGCAGCCTTCTTCGGTGCGGCTTCCTTTTCTGCTTTCGGAGCAGCCTCTGCTTTCTCAGCTTTTGGCTCTGCTTTTTTAGCAGCCGGTTTAGCACCACTTTCAGCGATTGCTTCAATCTGGATCTTAGTTAAAAACTGACGGTGTCCGTTTTTCACTTTGTATCCTTTTCTTCTTTTCTTTTTAAACACGATAACTTTATCGCCTTTCAGGTGTTCAAGCACTTTCGCAGAAACTGCTGCACCTGTTATAACCGGGGCGCCAACATTAACTTTTCCGTTGTTATCGATTAAAAGAACCTGATCGAAAGTAACCTTGCTACCTTCTTTTTCCTGTAACCGATGTACAAAAAGCTGTTGGTCTTTCTCAACTTTAAATTGTTGCCCTGCTATCTCAACTATTGCGTACATTTTATAAAATTTTAATTTTTAAGCGGGTGCAAATGTATCATTAATTTTTGAAAAAACTAACTTATTGATTAGAAAGTTAAGCTTAATCCAAAACTTGGCATCAGCGGTAACTGATAAACCTTATCTGCCGTAACCCGGTCTACATAAAATAAATTATCCCTGTTATAAGCATTGGTAGCTCCTAAATTCGCTTCCAGTGTACTGTTTTTACCTAATTCAAACTTACGTTTGATGTTTACATCCAACCGGTGATAATAAGGCAATCTTCCTTTGTTCAACTCGGCAAACTGGATTTCCAGTGTTCCGTTGGCAGACGTATATTGCTGATCGATGCTTGAGAAACCAATTCCTTCGTAGAATCCCTGAGTTTGGGTGAATGGGAATCCTGAAGCCAGGTTCCAGCGGGTATTGAACTCCCAGTTCAGATCCTTACCGAAGATGTAAGCCACCACCACATTCACGTTATGTCTCCTGTCGAACACCGGAAAGTATTCCTGGATACCATCCCACCGGGTTACTTTACCCAGAGAGTATACCGTCCATACATTCAGGTGGGAAGAGGAATACTTTAACGCAACATCCACCCCGTAAGCATCTCCGGTTTCTACGATAAATTCTTTTTTCAATACATCCGGTTCGTTTGCGGCAGCATCATCATTCTCATCAAAGACCTGATTCCTGTTGGTGTTGGTCAGCTGGGTAAACTTCTTGTAATACCCTTCCACATTCAGGTTCAATGAGTTGGTGAAATCGTATTCGAATCCAAGAATTGCATGATTGGCTTTTTGAAGCTTGTGGGTTACATCACGCGTTGATCCGTCTTGCTTGGTAAATTCATCCTGCAGGTTATCCGGCCCGGAAAGGAATCCGTAGAATAAGTTCACGATGTCACGATCGGAATTGGCGCTGATCAGGTTCTGAGAATACATCCCTCCTGCCATTTTGAAACGTAATTTGTTCGTTGCGTTGAATTTCAATCCCAGTCTGGGCTCCGGCGAGAACGTGGCCAGAGAAGCATAATACTGCAGCCTCACGCTGGGTTCGATCACCATCTTGCCCGCATTGATCCGGTACATCATGAATCCGGAAAGCTCGGTGGTATTTTCTTCCTGAACGATTTTCGTTCCTACCGTATTCACGAACTCATAATTGGTTTTGAATCCGAGAATCTCGAATCCGTATTTAAATTGATTGTCGCCGGAGAACGTGGTGAAGTCCATCCCCGTGTTGAATCCCGTAATCTCACTTTGACGTGGCACACCATCTACTTCTTCGAGGTTAATTTTGTAGCTGGAATAAGCCGCAACCCCTTCGATCAGTGTTTTGGATGTAGCAGGAACCAATACGAAATTGGCACCTCCTCCGTACGAATTCCAGTTTAATTTCGAGATATCGGAATAGTTTACATTGTCGCGGAAGTTGAACCCGAATAAGCTCAATTTATTTCCATTATCTCCATTAAAGCTGATCTTTCCGTAAATATCCGTAAATCCGTAAGGTAACCCCAGGGTATCAACTCCTCTGGCGTTTTCGGAAGACAACCCTTCGAAATAGGATTTGTAAAAACTGGATGTTTGCTCTAAGTAAGAATGTTTACCTGACAATACAAAGCTGATTCCGCCATTGCCGTCTTTCGACTTGGACAAAGGTCCTTCCAGCAACAACTTGGAGCTGAAGGTACTGGCAGAAACCTTCCCTCTCAAACGTTTCTTATCCCCATCTCTTGTTGTAATATCCATAATGGACGAAATCCTTCCGCCGTACTCGGCATTGAACCCTCCGGTATACACATCGGCCGTTCTCAGGATGTCGGTATCAAACACCGAGAATAATCCGATGGAGTGAAACGGGTTATAGATGATCATACCGTCCAGCAACACCTTGTTCTGAACCGGAGAGCCTCCACGAATGTAAAGCTGACCACCCTGGTCACCGGTAAAGGTTACCCCCGGCAGTACCTGCAGGTACTGAGCCAGATCAGGGTCTCCACCTACGGAAGGAATGGATTTGATCTCCTTGGGAGTTACTTTGGCCACAGACATTTTTACCTGCGTGGTTGCCTCCTGCTGTTCAGCGGATACATTAAAGGTATTCATCATGGTGGCCGCTTCTACCAGCTGATGATTCTTTTGAAGAATCTCGTTCTTTTTAATCGCAACAGCCATCTGAATGGTGTCGAAACCAAGAGAAGTAACCATAAGGGTATAGTTTCCGGGAGGCACTTTCGTGATCGAATAGAACCCGTTCGCGTCGGTTGCTGCTCCCATGGTTGTTCCTTTTAAAAAGACGGTGGCACCAATTTCAGCCTCACCTGTTTTATCGTTGTATACAAATCCTCTTACAATTCCGTTCTGAGCAAAAGTAACCGTAGCAATTAACAGCAGCATCAAAACCCCTAAACTTCTGGCAATCGTTTTATTCATTAGCATATTCTTTAAGCCCGCAAAGGTATAAAAATAGTTTTAAGTTAATGGGGGTAAAAATAGATAATTGAAACTGAAAAACCTGACCGATGGGCACCGATAAATAACCGATAATAAAATAAAGGTCAGTTCTCCTCTTCCTTTTTATTTTTTCTCCGGAAGCGGGCAAATAATTTCTGCCAGAACTCCTTCCCTGTATCGTATTCTTCTTTATACGACAATCCTAATCCCTGCGTATAGGCGCTATTATTATTTTGAAATGAAAACTGATTCGAGTTGTTAAATGCCTTGGCCCGGAGTTTTCCATCCTTGGTAATCTTGTACTCCATCGACAAGTCGCCGATCAGGTTATTGGTATTTTGGGCACTCGAAGACACATTGTTCCGGTCCGAAACCCCGAAGTTTCCATCCAGGATGAGCCGGTCGTTCAGCAACTGGGTAGAAAGAGCCAGTTCCAGCTCTTGTCCGGAAAGTTCATCTCCCGGACGATAGTTCACCCCGATATCGAAGTCGTTGCTGATTTTGGAGAGCCAATTACTCAATTGGTTGGAGAGTAATTCGGATGAAGTTGTGGATCCGACATTCGCATGCCCGTAAGTCGCATCGGCTCCGGCAGGAGGCAGGAAGGAATTCAAAACCAACAGCGAAAACACCTGTTTGTTCAATTCCTGGATGTTTTCCTCCTTGCCACTGACATACAAGACACTCTTCATTTTATTCTTCGTATCTTCATCGGCCGTCGGCAGATCGATATCGAAACTGATATCCGGATTCATCATATCATGCTGCATTTTCAGCTTCAGATCCACGGGAATCCGTTTTTTATACACATCACTGGTATCCACATTCACCAGCAGGTCGTACAGCCTCGCGCGCAAACGATAAACGGCCGTAATGTTCAATTCGGCCTCATAAGGGCTCCCATTCCACTTAATGGTTCCTCCCTGTTCCAGGTCGAAACGCTTGTTGATCACATTCTGCAACGTAAACAAGTAGTCTCCGTCGATCACTTCGTAGCTTCCATACATATTCAGATCCCCGTCATTGCTGATGTTCAGCGTAATATTCCCTTCTCCGGTACTTCGCATCACATCTCCGATCTGATCGTCGAACACCAAACGAACCTGGGCGTTCGGGGTAATCTCAATGTCGAAATTCATCTCGATGTTGGTCAGATCCACTTGTTCATTCACATTCAGGGCCATTTCGGTGGAATCGTGAGAAACGAATTCAATAAAATTACTTTCTTCTATATCCTGATTGTCCGTTAACGGAATGTTCAGTACGGTATTCTTTTCCGTCTTGATCTCGGCATCGAGGGTCATTTGCTTGTCGTAGCTACCCACGTTGAAGAACCCACTCACAAAGGCTCTTCCGTAGTAAAGATCATTATCTTTCTCCGTGGTATTTAACGCCATAAAATTACGGGCATCCAGACCGATATCGACACTCCAGTCGTTAAACCACTGGTGAAAAACGGTTCCGTTCGCCGTAGCCTTGTTGTTACGCTCATCGAAAATCTCAATGTTATCGAAGCTGATCATATCCGGAACGATCTCGATCTGACAAAGATTGGTGCGGTACAGGGTATTGAGGTAATTCACTTTAAACTTGGCATTCTGCACGGTGGCACTCCCCGATAATTCGGGATGTTTAAAACTGCCTTTCAGATCGACTTTAGCGCTGATCACCCCGCTGATGTTACTGATATTATCTTTGATATACGCTTCGATGCTGCTTAATTCGGTTCTGTTCAGCTGCAATGAAATATCCAGATTGTTTTCCTCTGATTTCGGATAATAATTTCCACTAAATAAAATAGTCGGCGTATGATCCCGGTAGAACTTACCATTGAGTTTCAGCGATTGTGTGGTGGTATTCCACAAGGCGGATACGTGCCCGTCGCCAATCAGGGTTTTGTTCACCCTCAACTTCGCAAATTCGAGGTCGGACGTATAAAACATTTCACCCTCTCTTCTGCTAATCGACGCAACCCCATCCACAACACCGTTCACATCAATGACCGAGGCCGGAATAAGTTTATCAATAAGGCTCAGGTTGAATTTCTTCAGCAATACATCGATCTGGTCGAGCGGATCGTCGGATAATTTCCCATCAATCAGAATACTCTGATGGCCTGAAGCCATATTCAGGGCATTGACCCAAATATTCCCCGTATCGACCACAATCTTGTTGTTCGGCCTGATCGTCCACAAACTATCCGAAAAATAAGCATGCGAGTTGATGAATGAATTGGTAAACGTGGAGTAGCCGTCAAACTTCGTACTGATGCTGATGTCTCCTTCATTCCTTACCGAATCCGATTTGTTCCAGGTAATGTGGGTTAACCCCGTATCCTTTTCTAAAGTTCCTGCAATTTTAAAGTCGTTCACATAGAGGCTATCGCTTTGCATCAGACTCAGCACATTGAGGTCAAGATCAATCTTTTCTTCTTTTGCAGTCGTAAGCAGGTTAAGTTGTTTCATTTTGATGCCGTAAAGATCGACGAGGGGTGATTTCCCATTGATGTTCAGCACATGTGTTGAGCTGTTATAATGCCCTTCCACACTGGTGTGATCGGCAAAACTAACCCCATGCAGAAACAATTTGGAAAGGAGGGCACTGTTATGAATTTTTACGGTAAAATCCAGATCGTGAGGCAGATTGGCTACGTGGTGTTTTTTATCGATTTGTGAAGGCACATAGCGTACAAAAAAGTTTTCCAGATACTCCGACAACTCTGCAAACTTGAATTCTCCCTTCAATTGCGCGTCCAGCACTTCCGAAGTCATGTTGATGTTCCTGATCCCTCCGGATTCTTTCGACTCCACATAAGCACTATCAATAACAATGGTATCTTTTTTATCGAGGTAGGTGGTATTCAATATCTTCAGATCACCGATCAGGTTGTCGGGTGAATTACCGATCAGGTTCACTTCTACCGTGGTAGACAATCTGGTTTTCATACCACTGTTATGAATGATGTTTAACTTGGCCAGTTTGGCTTCTTTGACATGCGATACGAAATGGTACTCGGGTAGCTTTCCGGATAAATTGACAATCCCATCAAAATCGAGGTCGATATTCTCATCCTCAAGGGTCAGGAACCCAGTAAATGTTTGATTGGAGAAGCCTCCGTTCACAGACACATTGTTGTATTCATACCCCTTTACCACCACCTGGGCAATATTCCCTTTAAAAGCCGCATCCAATTCTTTTTTCGAAGCTCCTTTTCCATCCACGTTAACATTCATGGTAATATCACCCAAATCTTTGGGGATTCCCATTAACTGGCCAACACGAAAATGATTCGACGACACCTTCCCCTTGTAATAAGGCGTTCCGTCTTTGATCTTCACGGAAATATCCGTCGATACGTTCCCCAAATTGGATTTCAGGTCGCCATAAGCCACAAAATCATGATGGAATCCGGTAAAACTTCCCTTAAAACGGATGGCTCCAAGATGCCTGAAATTATCAGGCAAAGCCACAAATTTTCCGGCATCAAACGGAAACAAAGGGAACGTTTCCATGCGCTCTTTCGTTGTGGTCAGTTCTTTTACATCAACGTGCCAGAACATATCCTCCGGATTAGGCAACCCCGAAAGGTCGATGTTCCCAGCAAAGCGGGTTCCGTCGTTGAATACCAGCGCCAGCTTTCGGCCCTTAAGGTTGGTCAAACGGCCCTTAACCAATCCGTTCAACCTGACCGTCTTATTTAACTGATCGGTAGCTGGCACGAAGTAAGCCAGATCTTTTACATCCAGATTAGACTCTACAAATTCGGCATCCACCTTTACTGCTTCGATAAAATCCGCCAGGTCGGCATAGGTTTCCGTTGCAAACCCCACCCGGCCTCTGATTGTTGATCCGGGTGTCTTAATGGTTAAATCCTCCGTAAAAATTCCCTGTGGCGACACCTTCGCTGCGGCCATAAAATCGTCTAACTGAAATCCGCTTTTCTCTTGCAGGCTGAGTTGCTGAATGCTACAGGTTATGCCATCGTTCAGCGATATCCCTACAATATCTGCATCCAATCCTTTCAGTCCGATGTGGTTGTAATCAATGCCCTTCGCTATGGGGTCAACCAGCCGGTTATTGTAATCGAAGCGTCCCTGATTCACAACAACCTCGTTCATGGCAAACTCCCAGCTGCCCTTCGTGGTATCTTTACTCGCGAAGTGGTTGATCAGGAAAGTCAGGTTGGTCCCGTCTTCCAGTTTTTTCAGGTTAAAGTAAGGCTGATTGAGTTCAACCTCATCGAGGATGATCACTTTATCGCCAAATGATAACCGCTGAATGTCAACATTGATATGATCCACATACAACAGCGTATCTTTTTCGAGATCTTCAATGTAAACGTGATGGAGGCTCACGTTATCAAACAGGGAAACACTTACCCGTTCTACGGAAATAACGGTATGCAAATCTTTCGCCAGCGCGTTGAGATACTGACGGGCAAAAAACGTTTGAAAAGGTGTGTTGTAGGAAGCCAATCCCAAAGTACCTCCCAAGAATATCAGGAATACCAGGATAACTATCGATATTTTCTTCCTTTTTTTAATAATTTCGTTGCTTACAATCTAACCTGTAAAAATACATTTAATGCAGCAAACATCCGTAATTATTTTGGGTATTGAGTCAAGTTGTGACGATACGGCTGCAGCTGTGATAAAAAACGGCAAAATCCTTGCCAATGTTATTGCAAATCAAGCTGTTCACGAACAATATGGAGGCGTGGTCCCCGAACTGGCCTCCAGAGCGCATCAGCAGCATATCGTTCCCGTTGTGGAAGCTGCCCTGAAAAAAGCCGGAGTAGCCAAAGAAGAACTTTCCGCCGTGGCCTTTACCAATGGGCCCGGATTACTGGGTTCTTTACTCGTGGGAAGCAGTTTTTCCAAGGCTTTTGCCATGGGCCTCAACATTCCCATCATCGAAGTGAACCACATGCAGGGGCATGTCCTCGCTCACTTCATCGAGGAAGCCGACGGAACCTCCAATAGACCTTCATTCCCTTTCCTTTGTCTCACCGTAAGTGGCGGACACACCCAAATCGTGCGCATCAACGACTATTTCGATTTTGAGATCATCGGCGAAACGATCGATGATGCTGCCGGAGAAGCTTTTGATAAGGTCTCGAAAATGCTGGAACTCCCTTATCCCGGCGGACCGGTACTCGACCGGAATGCACAACAAGGCAAGCCGGTGTTCGAATTTCCGCATCCGAAAGTCGACGGACTGAATTTCAGCTTCAGCGGACTGAAGACCTCGGTGCTCTATTTCCTGAAAAGAGAACTGGAGAACAACCCCAACTTCCGGGAGGAAAACCTGAATGACATTTGTGCTTCGGTCCAAAAAACCATTGTAGACATCCTCCTCATTAATCTGAAAAAAGCCATCAAGCAAACCGGCATCAAAGAAGTAGCCATTGCCGGTGGGGTAAGTGCCAATTCCGAACTCCGCAAGCAAATTTTATCGCTCGAAAAGACGGGTTGCACTACATATATTCCTAAATTTGAATATTGCACGGACAATGCGGCCATGATCGCGATTACAGGGTATTACAAATACCTGAATCAGGATTTCGCCAGACCGGATTTGGTTCCGAATGCCCGTTTAAAATTTTAACCTTTGTACGCCTTCCCCTCTTGAGAGGGGACAGAAGTTCTATGCAATTTTTTTTGCATGGAAATTCAGGGGTGTGCCCATGAAACGAAAAATAATTCCATATCATCCGAAGTTAAAAGCGCTAGCCAGGCAGCTTCGTAACAACAGCACAACCAGTGAAATCAAATTATGGTTAGAATTAAGAAACAAGCAGTTTTTAGGATATGATTTCCATAGACAGAAACCTTTATTAAACTACATTGTCGATTTCTACTGTTATGAACTTAGGCTTGTTATAGAGCTGGATGGATATTCCCATCAATTTGAAGAGACTGTTATAAAAGACGCCTTTAAACAAAAAGAACTGGAAAAATGGGGCTTAACGATATTGCGCTTTCAGGACGAGGAAATCATGTGCGATATAACGAATGCTTTAAAAGAAATTGAAGGATATATTATTAACTTTGAAAAGACACACCCCTACCCCTCTCAAGAGGGGAAATGATTAGAGCAACATGGAAAATTTCAACCGGAAAGAACACTGGGAGCACATCTACTCCACCAAAGCCCTGAACGAAGTGAGCTGGTATCAGCCCACACCGGAAACTTCTTTACACATCATCGCAGAGACGGGCATCCCGAAAGATGCAGCCATCATCGATGTGGGTGGTGGAGACAGTTTCTTAGTGGACCATTTACTCCGGGCCGGTTATTCTAACATGACGGTATTGGACATCTCCGAAAAAGCCATTGAACGGGCTAAAGCCCGACTAGGCGATGATGCCGGTCAGGTAAAATGGATCTGTGTGGATGCCGCCGAGTTTGAGCCGGCCGATACTTACGACCTGTGGCACGACCGCGCTGCTTTTCACTTTTTGACCGATGCCAATGAAATTGCACATTATGTCGATGTGGCAAGCAAACACATCAAACCCGGTGGAAACCTGATCATTGGTACTTTTGCCAAAGACGGACCCTTAAAATGCAGCGGCATCGAGATCAGTCAGTACGACGCCGAAGATCTGGAACAAACTTTTTCGGAATTAAGCCTGAAAGCAAATTACAAAGTAGCCCACCCGACGCCTTTCGACACAATCCAGAACTTTACGTTTTGTTGGTTCGGGAGATAACATCATCCCCCCACGGCTTTCTTGATCTCATTCAGTTTCATCAGGGCTTCTACCGGTGTTAAGGTATTGATATCGATGTTCACGAGCTCGTCCTTGATCTGCATCAAAACCGGATCGTCCAGCTGGAAGAAACTCAGCTGCATGTCGTCCACATTAACCGCATTGGTTTTTTGTTTTGACTTCGGCTTCGCGTTCCCAACGTGGGCGCTTTCGAGTTGTTTCAGCACTTCGTTGGCCCGGTTGATCATCGTATTGGGCATTCCGGCCATCTTCGCCACATGAATTCCGAAACTGTGGTTGCTTCCACCCTGTTCCAGCTTCCGTAAAAAGATGATCTTGTTGTTGATCTCCTTCACCGACACGTTGTAATTCTTGATGCGCGAAAACTGATTGGCCATGTCGTTCAGTTCATGGTAGTGTGTGGCAAACAGGGTCTTCGCTTTGGCTTTCGGATGTTCATGCAGGTATTCGGCGATGCTCCAGGCAATGGAAATTCCGTCGTAGGTACTCGTTCCTCTACCAATCTCATCCAGTAGGATCAGGCTGCGATCCGATAAGTTGTTCAGGATGCTCGCCGTTTCATTCATCTCCACCATAAAGGTCGATTCGCCCTGAGAGATGTTGTCGGATGCACCTACACGGGTAAAAATCTTATCCACCACACCAATGTTGGCGCTCTTGGCCGGCACAAAGCTTCCGATCTGGGCCATCAGCGTGATAAGGGCCGTTTGGCGTAACAAGGCCGATTTACCACTCATGTTCGGACCGGTTATCATCATGATCTGCTGTGTGGAATCATCGAGGTAAATGTCGTTGGTTACGTACTCCTCACCCACGGGCAATTGCTGTTCGATCACCGGGTGGCGCCCTTCCTTGATCTCGAGCACTTTGCTGTCGTTGATGTGTGGCCGGGTATAGAAATTGGCGATTGCAATGGTGGCAAACGACAACAGACAATCCGCCTGGGCGATCAGGTGTGCATTGCGCTGAATCGGCAGGATGTAATCGGCGAGTTCCAGTACCAGGTCGTTGAACAACTGCGTTTCCAGTTGCAGGATCTTCTCATCTGCCCCCAGGATTTTGGTTTCGTATTCCTTAAGTTCTTCCGTAATGTAGCGTTCCGCCTGAGTGAGCGTTTGCTTGCGGTGCCAGCTTTCCGGCACTTTATCTTTGTGGGTATTTCGTACTTCAATGTAATAACCGAACACGTTGTTGTAGGCGATCTTTAAACTTGGAATGCCGGTATGTTCGATCTCCCGTTCCTGAATTTCCACGAGCGCATCTTTACCTGAATGGAGTATTTTTCGCAATCCGTCGAGCTCTTCCGACACACCGGCCTTGATCACATTCCCTTTGGCTACGGCAACAGGTGCTTCGTCTTCGATGGTTGCAGCAATTTTGTCTTTGATGACTGCACAAGGATCGAGGCTCTTCGCCAGTTGTTTCAGGGCTTTATTATCGGAATCCTCACAAGCCGCTTTGATGGGAACGATGGCTTCCAACGCGATTTTCAATTGCATCACTTCCCGGGGTGTGATACGTGCCGTAGCTACTTTAGAGATGAGGCGTTCGAGGTCGCCAATCTCTTTGATCTGCAGGCTTAGGGTATCGGCCAGAATTTCGTGTTTCACAAGCTCTTCCACCACTTCCAGCCGGTCGTTGATGGCATGGATGTCTTTCAGCGGAAGCGCCACCCAACGTTTCAGCATCCGCGAACCCATAGGAGAAATGGTCCGGTCGAGCACATCGATGAGTGTCCGGGCATTTTCGTTGGGCGAATAGATCAGTTCCAGATTTCGGATGGTAAACTTGTCGAGCCAAACGTATTTGTCTTCCTCAATGCGGGAAATCGATGTAATGTGTTTCGTTTTATCGTGTTGTGTATCGCTCAGGTAATGTAATGCCGCTCCGGCAGCACAGATCGCTGCCGTCATTTCTTCAATCCCAAAACCTTTGAGGCTGTTGGTCTCGAATTGCTTTTGCAGGGATTCTTTCCCGAAATCTTCGGTAAAGGCCCAGTCGTCGAGGCAATAGGTATGAAATTGCTCACCGAAAAACCCAATAAATTCCTGGCGTTTGTTGCGTTGAAAAAGGACTTCGGTGGGTTTGAACCCATGCAGCAGTTTGTCGATGTATTCGTTGCTGCCTTGTCCGATCAGAAATTCTCCGGTAGACATATCCAGAAAAGCCACTCCGGTCAGTTTCTTGTCGAAATGAACGGCTGCCAGGAAGTTATTCGATTTATGATCAAGGATCTGGTCATTGAGGGTAACACCCGGCGTAACGAGTTCGGTCACGCCCCGCTTCACGATCTTCTTTTCTTTACTTGGCAATTCCAGCTGATCGCAGATGGCTACACGTAGTCCGGAGCGAACCAGTTTAGGTAAATACGAATTTAAGGAGTGATGAGGGAAACCGGCCAGTTCGATCTTGGACGCTCCATTATTTCGGGCCGTAAGCACGATACCGAGGATGTTGGCGGCCTTGATGGCATCTTCACCGAAGGTCTCATAAAAATCACCCACGCGAAACAGCAATAAAGCATCCGGATACTTAGACTTGATGCTGTTGTATTGTTTCATCAACGGGGTTTCTTTATGTTCTTTCGTTTTGGCCAATTTTAATTTGAGTGTTGTGCTTGGGGTGTTGGTTTTTGGGTTCTGGGTGTTGTGCTTTGTATTCTGTGTTTTGTATTCTGTGTTTTGTATTTTGTGTTTTGTGTTTTGTAATTTGTAATTTGTAATTTGCACATTATCCTTATCACAAACTTACCGGATTCCTAAAAAAAGACAGGATTTATTAAACATTAGTTTTAAACACAAACGATACTATTGTTAATAGTCCGGATAATGATTTACTTTGCCGTTATCAATAATCATGTATCGTGAACAGGAAGTTAAAAAATGAAGAGTTGGATCGCATCTCCGTGGATGAGTTCAAAACCATTCGGAAAACCCCGCTGATCGTTGTACTGGATAACGTACGCAGCCTTAACAATATTGGCTCGGTATTCCGCACGTCGGACGCCTTCCTGGTGGAAGCCGTATACTTGTGTGGCATAACCGCAACACCACCGCATCGCGACATTCAAAAAACCGCCCTGGGGGCTACCGAAAGTGTAGACTGGACTTATTTCCCGACTACCGGGGAAGCGATTCGGGAATTAAAGGAAAAAGGGTATCAAATTGCCGCCATTGAGCAAGCTGAGAATAGCGTGATGCTGGATGTTTTTCAACCTGAGACAGACAAGTTAGCCGTAGTGTTTGGCAATGAAGTTTCCGGTGTTGAACAAGAGGTGGTCGATCAATGCGACCGGGTGATCGAAATTCCGCAGTATGGCACCAAGCATTCGCTGAACATTTCGGTCAGTGTGGGCATCGTGATTTGGGATCTTTTCAAGAAGTTTAATCCTTAACCAGTTCTTCCAGTTCTTCCACCTTAAAGAATTCGCCGGTCCATTTTTTCTTCAGGATACCATCCTCCAGATAAACAAAGGCGGGTAATTTACCACCACTGTAATTGAAGAAGATCTCATCATCGAACCAGATCATCGGGTAATCGATCTTGGTAGCATCCAGAAACACCTGAATATTTTCTTCCTTTTTGGAAGCCAGTACGACATAAAGGTTGTCGATCTCGTATTTAGTTTGCAGGTAATGCAATTTATGTGCAGCACTTTCACAGTGGGTGCACCCGTAGCTCAAAAAGGCAATTACGACCTTCCCTTGGGTGAAATCTACCTTTTCGCCGGTTTGGTACAAGGGTGGAAAACCGGAGTAATCGATCGATTCGTTCAGTTCCATGGCCTGTACATTCTGGAGGCCCACCCGGTTTAACAAAAAGGTGGATGTGAATCCGATGGCCAGGAAAGGGATGATCAGCCAGTTGATGATTCCGTGTTGATGATGCCTTCTTTTGATCACCAACAACATCAGGACCAGCACCACATTTTTTATGAGCGATTCCACCGGGGTGAGTGCCAGGTAACTTCCGAAGCAACCACAGTCCACATCATTCCCTTTGGTGATCAGCAGGAAGATGAGATAAACCATGAACACACCGAGAGAACCCAGAGCAATTTTGTAGACGATGTTTTTAAGCCACAGATCAAAAACGATACATAGTCCGAGTGTGATTTCAAAGGCGATGATGAACCGGGCGATAAAGGGTGCCAAAAGCCAGTTGGAAACACCCAAATCAACAAAGATGATCTCAAAGGGTTCGATGGGAAACAACTTGGCCAATCCGGAAACAACAAAGACCAGGCCGACCAGGATGCGTATGACATGATTGAGAATTTTCATGCAAAAAAAAAGCTACCCAAAGGTAGCTTTTTAAATCATAAAGATGAAATTATTTCATTTTACAGCTAGCGCTAGAATCAGCGATTTTGTAAAGTGCATCAGCAGCGTTACAAGCTTCTTCCAAATCACCACCGTTAACGTCATCTTCGTTAAAAGTTTCTGTTTGTCCGTTGTAAGTACACTCGCACTCATCTTTACCACAAGAAGTAAAAGCAACTGCACCACCTAAAATAACAGCAAATAATAATACTTTTTTCATAACAATAATTGTTTAGTTAATAATTTACGCCACGCAAGATATTACATTTTTTTTACATGACATAGTTTTTTACATATAAATTCTTCAAATACGGCATATGCCTTACAACAAAAATGCCAGGCTTTCGGCCTGGCATTTTCTATTTGGAAAATCTACTGATTAATTAACTGCTGATTGGAAGTCTGCATTATCCCAGTACTTGATAAATTCAACATCACCTTTCGCTTTCGCTTTGAAGCCGGCATCTTTAGAAGTTGCTGATTTCAGGTTGTTGATCATCATGTCGTTGTCACCGCCTCTCGCAGCAGCAACAGCTTTTAAGTAGTAAGAAACTGCTTCATCTTTATCATCGCCACCGTCGATCATCGCTCCGACAGAGTTGTTTCCGTTCATCACGTTTGCTAAAGCTGCATTGAACGAATTCACACCGGAATAGTTAGAAACGGCATCAGCGTAATCACCCTGAATGATGTTGATGATTCCTTTGTTCTGAGCAACTTCTGGTCCTGCACCGGATGCATTGTTGTAATACTCCATAGCACCGTTCAGGTTACCGTTCAATCTTTCACAAACACCTAAGTTGTTTTGAACAACAGGGTTGTTGGCAGAGATACCGTTTGCTTTTTCGAACTGAGCTTTTGCTTCGCTCAATTTATTTTGCATCAGATAAACATACCCTACATTGTTAGCACCTCTCCAGTCAGAAGCGTGAATAGACTCACAGCTTTTGTAGATGGATTCTTTTTTCGCTAAATCATCGTATAAAGTAGCTGCATACAACATTTGCTCAACATCCAATGAATCAATTTTCGTATCAACCAACGCTTTGATCTCATCGTCAGTTAAGTTATTGTGCTTCATAACCACGTTACATTGAGCTCTTCTTAATTCAGGAAGTACTTTTTTCGCCACTTCAGTGTAAGTAGCTGCTAAGTTTTTAATCTCTTTTTCTCTGGTCTCACCATCCTGGTAAGTTTCAAGAACACGGATGATCAATTCCTTATCATTGATATCTGAAGCTTGCATTAACGTTTTGAAACCAGCCCAGTCTTCACCTTTACCGGTTGCAGAGGTGTACTCTCCTTCCGGCACAGCAACCTTAGAACCTTTCAGGATTCCCTGAACGGCTTTAGCTCCTGATTCAGCTCTTTCATTCGCCAGGTTTTCGTTTTTACTTAACTCACCTTCAGGAGAAGCGTAAGCGCTAACTTGTAAAGCATTGAATTCCATTTTCACATCGTCTTTCCATGCTTTCAGTTTGGCTTTCAGATCTTTAATGTCTTTATCTGTTAATTCGCTACCTCTTACGTTAGATTGGTTAACCAGGTAGTGAATCTCCACCATGTTGTCTTCCATGGTGAATTTTTGGAATTTATCGGCACCGATAATTCCTTTGTCGGAGCTCATCACCAATTTGGAAGTGATCATGGTTCCGTCAGCTACTTTCTTCGGATCAAGATCTTTGGTTTTTCCTTTGAACTCACCGGATACTCTTAATTCTACGGTAGCTGTTTCCATTCCTGCTTTGTAAGGAATGACAGCACTATGAGAGAAGCTTCCTCCTTTTTCGTAAGCAATGGTTGATCCTTCTGCTTCAGAGTCTTCTCCTTTTAATTTTAATACGTCAAAATTTTCTGAATTTTCACCGTAAACGATTACCGGAGTAACTGTTGCGGATACTTTTTTGTGAAAATATTTTTCAGGGAAACTACCTGATAAAGATATTGCAATGCTGTCTCCATGCATTTCCACCGGATTAGGAGTAAGTTCATAGTTGACCTCTCCCTGTCTTTTCACCATTTTGTTCAATGGGTTACAAGCAATGAATGCTGTGGCTGTAACAACAGCCATAGCAGTTAATTTCATGTTTTGATTTTTCATCATTTCTGAGATTATTCTATTAAAAGCTAATTAATTAGTTAATTTTTCCAACTGCAATGATAGTTAATACTTTTTACATTTAAAAAACTATTTTAAGATTATCTGGCCGATTTCTCATATTTTTTTTACTTCCAGGGAATCGCTACAGGCCGTTAATAGCTCACGAATGGATTTGTTGAGACCGGGATGGATGAAATCAGGAAGAATCTCATGAAGCGGGTACAACACAAAGTTCCGGTGGTGCAGGTAAGGGTGCGGAATTTTAAGGTCCGGCTCATCGATCCGGCAATCTTCGTAGAACAAAATATCCAGATCGATTACCCTGCTCCCCCATTTTTCTCCTTCCATCCTAATCCGGCCCATCTCTTCTTCAATAGCCATGCAGGCATCGAGTACTTGCCGGGCAGTTAATGTTGTGCTTACTGCGACTACCTGATTCAGGTAATCCGGTTGATCCTCAACCCCCCAGGCTTTGGTTACATACCTGCCTGACCGGAGCACCGTCGATCCGATCCGGTTACCGATCTGCCGGACCGCCTGATCCAGCATGAGCTCTACATCTCCCAGGTTTGCACCCAGTGCTATAACAACTTGACTAGCCATTATCTCCGCTTATCCATTTTTGCAACCATTCCTGTATTAACTGGATCGAGAATACAAACGTCCGGCTACCTTTGTCGAACAAACTTAATTAAATCCAATTGCAATGAAACAATTCTTCAAATTTATGTTTGCCAGTATGCTGGGTACCTTTATTACCATCATGCTGGCCAGTATTCTTTCCATGGTCATCTTTTTCGGCATGATCGGATCCATCATCTCCTCTTCCGATGAAATGTCCTCAGGAAAAAAGGTGAAGGTAGAACCCAATTCGGTTTTACACATCAAACTGGATTATCCGATTCAAGATCGCAAATCCGATAATCCGTTCGAGAATTTCGACTTCAACACTTTTCAGGGAAAGGAAAGCATGGGATTGTCTAACATCATAAACACCCTCAAACATGCGAAAGAGGACGACCGGATCAAAGGCATCTACCTCGATCTTTCTACCATTCAAACCGGCATGGCCAGTCTGGAAGAAATCCGTAATGCCCTGCTCGACTTTAAAAGCTCCGGAAAATGGATCATCAGTTATTCCGAATTATACACTCAGGGCACCTACTACATTGCTTCGGTTTCCGATAAAGTTTACCTGAACCCTGCCGGAATGGTTGAACACCGTGGATTGGCTTCCGAATTGATGTTCTTTAAGAAAGCACTCGAAAAACTGGATGTTGAAATGCAGATTATCCGACACGGTAAATTTAAAAGCGCCGTAGAACCTTTCATGCTGGAGAAAATGAGTGATGCCAACCGGGAGCAATACCAACTGATCCTGAACACGGCCTGGAACAGCATTATGGGAAAAGTGGCAAAAAGCCGTAACCTCAGCATGGAAAAACTGAATGAACTGGCCGACAACATGACCATTCAGGATGCAAAGATTGCTCAAACCGAAGGCCTTGTTGATGAATTATTCTATAAAGACCAGGTATTGGCAGACTTGAGAAAAAGATTGGGTGAGGAAGAAGACGACGACATCAATTCCATTACATTGGGTAAATACAGAAAATCCACCCTCAAATCAAAGAAAGAACATAAAAAAGAAGAAAAATCCAAAAACCAGATCGCTGTGATTTATGCCAGCGGAAGCATCGAAAGCGGTGAAAGCAAAAATGATGTTATGGGTTCGGAAACCATCTCTCAGGCTATCCGTGAAGCTCGTCTGGACGACAACATCAAAGCCATCGTATTGCGTGTTAACTCCCCCGGAGGTAGCGCCCTGGCTTCCGATGTGATGTGGAGAGAAGTGGTACTTGCCAAAGAAGTGAAACCGGTGATCGTGTCCATGGGCGACGTAGCTGCCAGTGGAGGTTACTACATTTCCTGTGCCGCTCATAAGATTGTGGCCGATGAAAAAACCATTACCGGTTCCATCGGAGTGTTCGGTGTTGTGCCAAACGCTCAGGGTCTGATGGAAAACAAGCTCGGAATTACCC
Organism: Flavobacteriales bacterium; assembly: GCA_020435335.1. Lineage (GTDB taxonomy): Bacteria > Bacteroidota > Bacteroidia > Flavobacteriales_E > Vicingaceae. The sequence goes on from JAGQZT010000085.1 coordinate 28,449, forward strand.
TCGACCGGGTAAAAACAAACAAGCATGCCGACATCATGACCGTTTTTAAACCCCTTTCCGGTGAAGAACGCGACATCATTCAGATGGGTGTTGAAAAAATCTACGACGACTTCATTTCCAAAGTGGCTGAAGGAAGAGGTATGACCAAAGAACAGGTAGACAGTATCGGACAAGGAAGAGTATGGATGGGTGCAGATGCCTTGAAAATCGGACTTGTAGATGAAATCGGCGGACTGGAACGGGCTATTGAAATTGCCAGTGAGGATGCTAAATTAGGGGATGACTACACCCTTGTAGGCTTCCCGAAACGAAAAGATCCTTTGGCTGAAATTATGATGGAACTTTCAGGTGAAGCCGAAGCCCGTATCATGACCAAAGTATTGGGTCAGGACTACAAATACTACCAAAAACTCCAAAACATAGGAAACTATTCCGGCGTTATGGCCCGTATGCCCTTCGACCTGGAAATACACTAATCAAGATTTGTTTCGTAAAAAAACCACGCATGTTGCGTGGTTTTTTTTTAGGGTTATGTTTACCTTAGCCATCCATGAAATTGTTTTACACACCCGATATTTCCAATACCTCCACCTATTCATTGAATGAAGAGGAATCGAAGCACGCTATACGCGTACTGCGACTAAAAACCGGCGACACCATCACCCTGATCGACGGTAAAGGCCACTTTTACGAGGCTCGCATCACCGATGATCATCCCAAAAAATGTGTCGTGGAAATTCTGGAGCAAAAAACAGAATCCGTTTCAAAACCCCTCATTCACATTGCCATTGCTCCGACAAAAAACAACGACCGGCTGGAATGGTTTACGGAAAAAGTAACGGAAATCGGAGTAACGGAAATAACCCCGCTCATTTGCGAACACTCCGAACGGAAAGCCATCAAAACAGACCGGCTGGAAAAGAAAGCCATTGCCGCCATGAAGCAATCACTTAAAGCCACTTTGCCTGTGATTCACGAAGCCACTTCCTTTCGTGAACTCGTTACCAGAACTTTTCTTGGCGCTAAATTCATTGCACATTGTTACCCTCAAAACCAAAAACATCTAAAAGAGGCCTATCAGAAAGGCGAAAATGCATTGATTTTAATCGGTCCCGAAGGCGATTTCAGCGAACAGGAAATTAAACTGGCTTTAGCGCACGGATTCCAACCGGTAACTTTCGGCGAGAGTCGATTACGAACAGAAACTGCCGGGCTGGTTGCCTGCCACATCATAAACTTACTCCATGAATAAATTACTTGCCATCCTATTCATCTGCTGCTGTTCGGTTTTGGCTACCGCTCAAAACCCGGGCTATCAACTGGCCGTTGTTCAATACAATGGTGGTGGCGACTGGTATGCCAACCTGGAGACCTCTTTACCTAACCTCATTGAGTTCTGCAACAAAAACCTGAACACCAACATCAATCCCGAACAAGCCATCGTGGAAGTGGGCAGCCCTGACATCTTCAACTACCCGCTGCTTCACCTGACGGGCCATGGCAATGTGATCTTCAATACCCAGGAAGCCGAAAACCTGAGAAACTACCTCATTGCAGGCGGATTTCTGCACATTTCCGATAACTACGGGATCGACAAGTTCATCCGTCCGCAAATGAAACTGGTTTTTCCCGAAGCCGAATTCGTAGAAATTCCATTGACACATCCCATTTACCACCAGAAATACAACTTCAACAACGGGTTACCTAAAATTCACGAACACGACAATAAAAGCCCTCAGGGATTCGGTATCTTTTATGAAGGCCGGCTGGTTTGTTTCTACGACTTCGAATGCGACCTGGGTGATGGCTGGGAAGATGCGGAAGTGCATAATGACAGTGAAGAAAAAAGAAAGCAAGCCCTGCAAATGGGAGCCAACATCATTCAGTTTGCGTTTACGCAGTAAGTTAACAATTGGAGGTTAGATGTTAGAGATAAGACGTTAGATGCCGGACAAAGGGTATCAAGATTGCAGCTAACCAACTGAATAACTATCCAACTAAACAACATTTCGCATTGATGAACGAAGCCACATTCATACAGCAGAACAGGGATAAAAAGCTATCTGAAGTTGCCCTTTTATTGAGCAAGCATCCGGAATTGGATAAGGACTTCATCATCAACCAGATCAACGGCCTGCAGAAAGCCCGAACCAAACTCCCCGAATTTTACCGAAATCCGGAAATCATTTACCCTGCAACCATTTCCATGGAGCAGTGTTCTTCCGAAGCTACGGCTGTATTCAAAAGCGAACTCTTCGAACCGGGAAGCTTGATTGATCTGACCGGTGGATTTGGAATCGACAGCTATTATTTCTCAAAAAAAATGAATCGGGTTACCTACCTCGAACCCAACAATGCACTTTTCACTATTGTTCAACAAAACTTCACAAGACTAAACACCCCAAACACAACACTGATCAACGACAACTGCGAAAACTTTATAGAAAACAATAAGCAGCTTTTTGATGTAGCCTACATCGATCCCAGCCGGAGAAATGAGCAACAAAAAGTATTTTTGTTGTCCGACTGCATTCCCCATATCGTCGATCTGCAATCGGCCATTTTTAAGATCGCTGCGAAGATCCTGGTAAAAACCTCTCCGATGATGGACATCAAACAGAGCCTGAAAGAATTGGGCTCGGTGACCAAAGTCTGGGTGGTTTCTCTGAACAACGAATGTAAGGAAGTGCTTTACCTGCTGGAAGAAAAAGGAAGTAATCAACCCGAGATCAATACGGTAAACATAATTCACCCCTCGAGAGAAGCTCGGGTTGAGTTACAAGAATACCTGTTTGATTTTAACGCGGAAGAAAACAGCCCTGTGGAATTTAGCAATCCCTTGAACTACCTGTACGAACCGAATGCCTCCATTTTAAAAGCTGGAGCCTTCAAGTCGCTTTGCCATCCTTTCGGGTTGAAGAAACTGGCTCCCCATACCCATTTATATACCTCTTACGGTCTGGCCGACCAGTTTCCCGGAAGGGCTTTCCAGGTGATTGATCTGTTCCCTTATTCGGCCAAAGCCCTCAAAAAACCGGGCATTACACAGGCCAATGTTAGCTGCCGGAACTTTGTAGCCAATGTAAATGACGTGAAGAAGAAACTGAAAATCCGGGACGGTGGCGAACACTACCTCTTTGCATGCAGAGATCAGCAAGATAACCCTATCGTGATACTTTGCGTAAAAGTATGATATACATTATGGGAGGAGAAGGTCACATAGCTGCGATGATTGCCAGTCTGAAGGCAAACAACCGAAGAAAAAAGCGAGGACATTTTGACCGGGAAAATCTGGATACAACCAAACGGGGCAAGCCCATCGAATCGAAAGAATTAACCCCGGAAGCTCGTCAGGCACTACTGGAGCAGATTCGGATCGATAAAGAGATTGAGAACAAAAAGCGAACATACAAACTCATCCTTTCACTCGTTATCAGCATCGTGATAATCGGCGCCTCCATACTGCTTATCAAAATCACATTCATCAACTAACCGCTTTTTCATCACTAATCCTGGTGAATTCGTCAGCTAATTTTCTATTTATACCTTAAAACAACTACCTTTACAGGGATCAATGACATACATTATGGAAATAGGCGAAATCGAGAATATTGAACTGAAGTTTTTAGAACTGGAAGATTATACCGAACTACAAAAAGCGATGGTATCATCATACAGTACCATGCCGGAATCGTACTGGAAAGAACATCACATTCAATCGCTGATCGATAAATTTCCCGAAGGACAGGTCGTGATTAAGATCAATGGTCAATTAGCCGGTTGTGCGCTTTCTATTATTGTGGACTACGATAGTTTCACAGACAAACATACCTATGCCGAAATTACCGACAATTATTCTTTCAATTCCCACTCCGAGACGGGTGATGTCCTTTACGGAATCGATATTTTCATCAAACCCGAATTCCGGGGTTTGCGTTTGGGACGCAGGTTATACGACTATCGTAAAGAACTGTGTGAAAAACTGAATCTGAGGGGAATTGCCTTTGGTGGCCGGATTCCGAATTATCACAAATATGCAACAGAATTAACCCCGAAAGAGTACATTGAAAAAGTAAGGAGAAAGGAAATCCATGATCCTGTACTTAATTTCCAGATTTCGAACGATTTTCACCCTGCAAAAATCCTGAAAGGCTATCTGGAAGGCGATGAAGCTTCTAACGAATTTGCTGTATTGCTGGAATGGGATAATATTTATTACGAAAAGCCATCGAAAAAAGCGGCAACTAAAAAAACCGTTGTCCGCTTAGGCCTCATTCAATGGCAAATGCGCCCCTACAACAACCTGAGCGAACTGATGCAGCAAGCTGAATATTTTGTGGATGCCGTTTCGGGTTACCGCTCCGACTTTGCCCTTTTTCCTGAGTTTTTCAATGCTCCGTTAATGGCTGAAAACAATCATTTAACAGAGTCGGAAGCCATTCGTGAACTGGCCAAGCATACCGAAGAAATTGTCAAAAAATTCTCTGAGCTTTCCATTTCATACAACATCAACATCATTACCGGAAGCATGCCACAAGTCCACAACAACAACCTGTACAACGTAGGCTACTTGTGTAAACGTGACGGCACCATCGAGAAATATGAAAAATTGCATGTTACTCCCGACGAAGCCAAAGTCTGGGGCATGCAGGGTGGAAACACGCTTAAGGTATATGATACCGATTGCGGCAAGATCGGGATTCTCATCTGTTATGATTCGGAGTTCCCGGAACTAAGTAGACTGCTAGCCGATGAAGGCATGGACATTCTATTTATCCCATTCCTGACAGATACTCAAAACGGTTATTCCAGAGTACGCAATTGTGCTCAGGCCCGAGCCATTGAGAACGAATGTTACGTTGCTATTGCAGGAAGTGTGGGCAACTTACCGAACGTTCACAACATGGATATCCAATTTGCACAATCCATGGTATTTACGCCTTGTGATTTTGCCTTCCCGACAAACGGGATCAAGGCTGAAGCTACTCCGAACACGGAAATGATTCTGATCGCAGATGTGGATATCGATTTGCTAAGGGAATTGAATCAGTTCGGAAGTGTCAGAAACCTGAAAGACCGAAGAAAAGATTTGTTTGAGCTTACCAAAAAGCACTAGCAGGAACTTATTCCGACACTTCATTACTCCAAACGAGCACTTTGGAATTTTCCCATTTCCCCTTCCATGCTTCCTCCGGAATGATATTTCCTTCCGCATCCAGAAAATTGCCTTGCGCATCGGTTTTGATCACCTTGCAATTTCCCCGTTGAACCGCATCAATTACGGCTTGTTCTAATTCGGCCTTCTCATTGGTCATGCCAATGGCCAACCCCATGATGTTATTAAACAGATCCATGGTCGAACCGATCTTATCGGGTAAAGCACCCTCTTCATTCCAACGCTTCTTATAATCCCTGTAATTTCCTTTTTCGTGTGCTCTGCCCAAACTTTTAGCCTTATTCCACCCGATTTCCTGAGACAGGGCAGCCATCCAGTAGGCATGTCGGAACGCATCCACCTGATCGCCGTTCCCGCTACCTTTCAGCACATGATTTTTCTTGATGGAATCCGTCCTGATCCGCGCTTCCTGACTGATCCGCTGAGCCTTCTTCGCCACGAACGGATGCCAGAATACCCACCATTTTTCGGGACAACTTAATTTTTTATACGAAATGGATTTTTCATCCTGGCCGGAAGCCGACAGGGAAAAGGTAAAAATAAGAATCAGAAATAGTGGTTTAATTCTCATAGCCAGTTACTTACAAAAGTCATTCCAAAGTTGCCAAAATACTTGAATTATTGGTATGAAAAATAGATTTTTTAAGCTATTTTTGTGGCTTTCAGAAACAAAGACATTAAGGATATGGCACAAGTAGAATTAATAATGCCTAAAATGGGTGAAAGTGTAGCGGAAGCTACCATTACAAGTTGGTTAAAGGAGGAGGGCGACACCATTGAGGCAGATGAATCAGTAGTAGAAATCGCAACCGATAAAGTAGACTCCGAAGTTCCTTCAACGACTGCGGGAGTCCTCATTAAGAAATTATTCAACGAAGGAGATGTGGTTCAGGTCGGGCAGGCCATTGCCCTTATCGGGACAGAAGGCGAAGCATCCGGTGGAGGCACTGTTTCAAGCGCCCCTGCAGAACAAGCTCCTGCTCCCGTTGCTGCCGCGTCCGCTCCGGCCGCAGTTGCTGCGCCGGTTGTTGAAAAACTCGATACCAAATCCGATTCCGGCAAATTCTTCTCTCCATTGGTTCGCAGCATTGCCGAAAAAGAAGGCATTGCCATGAATGAACTGGAAAGCATTCCCGGTACCGGTAAAGACGGACGCGTTACAAAAAAGGACATCCTGAACTATTTACCAAACCGTTCGGCAGAAATAGCTACGGCCGCTCCAGCCACCAATGGAAATACAGCTCCGGCAGCTCAACCGGCAGTGAAACAGGAAGCTCCTAAAGCAGCTCCGGTTGCTTCGATGGCCGGTGACGAAATCATCGAAATGGATCGTATGCGAAAACTCATCGCCGACCACATGGTGATGTCTAAGAAAACTTCTCCACATGTTACTTCCTATGTTGAAGCGGACATGACCAACATCGTTGCCTGGAGAGAAAAAGTGAAAAACGAATTCCTGAAAAGGGAAAACGAAAAAATCACCTTCACTCCGATCATTATGGAAGCCATTATCAAAGCGATTAAAGACTTCCCGATGATCAATGTTTCCGTGGACGGAGATAAGATCATTAAACGTAAAAACATCAACATCGGTATGGCTACCGCTCTTCCTAGCGGAAACCTCATCGTTCCGGTGATTAAAAATGCGGATCAGTTGAATCTGGTAGGGTTAACCAAAGCGGTAAACGACCTGGCGAACAGAGCCCGTAACAACGCCCTTAATCCTGACGATATTTCGGGTGGGACATATACCCTGACCAATGTAGGGACTTTCGGGAACGTGATGGGCACGCCGATCATCAATCAACCACAAGTTGCCATTATGGCTGCCGGTGCGATTCAGAAGAAACCTGCCGTAATCGAAACTCCGGCAGGAGATGCGATTGCGATCCGACACAAAATGTTCTTGTCGCACGCTTACGATCACCGTGTTGTAGATGGTGCGTTGGGCGGGTCTTTTGTGAGACGTGTTGCCGATTATCTGGAAAGTTTCGACGTTAATCGGGAATTTTAAGCTGTTCGTAGCGTCCTGTTGATATTTATAATTTGATAACTAATTCAAAATAAGATATATTTGTAGCAATTAAGAACACAGCTGACCAACACACTAATGAAAAAACTAACCCTTGTAATTACAGCATTATTTGTAATTGTAGCCGCTCAGGCTCAGGAATCATTCAACCAAAAGTTCCTGGAAGCCAACACGCTTATTGAAGAAAATCAGTATAATGTTGCTCTTCCGATCTGGTTAGACCTGCAACACCAGCAACCCGACAATTTCAACATCAACTACAAAGTCGGATTATGCTACATGCATTCAACCAACGACAAAGCAAAAGCATTGCAATACCTGGTTAAAGCCGTTCAAAACACAACCAACAATTACGATCCCTTTTCTTCATCTGAGAAAAAATCACCGGTAGAATCCTATTTCTACCTGGCAAGAGCTTATCACATTCATTACGAGTTTGATAATGCCATGCTGAACTATAACACATTCAAGGAAAAAATTTCAAAGAAACACTACCTGTTCAACGAGGTGGATCATCACATCGACCAATGTAAATACGCCAAACTTGCCGTAGAAAATCCGGTAAATATCAAGGTAACCAACCTGGGATCCGTGATCAACTCTGTTTCCGGCGATTACAGCCCGGTACTCTCTGTTGATGAATCGACCATTTACTTTACCTCAAGGCGAGTACGAAAAGACAGTTCGAACTATTACATCAAAGACATCAACGACGGGGAGCATTACGAAGATATTTACGTTGCCCATAACTACGACGGGGTGTGGCATGAGCCTGAGTTGCTCGGCATTAACACCGAAGGCCACGAAGCTACCGTAAACGTATCTGTAGACGGACAGACCCTGTTTATCTACAAAGACGACGATGGCGACGGAAACATCTACATCAGTAAGCTGGAAGGTGACGAATGGTCAACCCCTTTCAAACTGGGATCCGACATCAACGAAACCTCGAGAGAGACGCACGCACATATTTCTCCCGACGGAAACACCCTTTATTTTGTGAGTGACCGTAAAGGCGGACTGGGTGGTCAGGATATATACATGTGCAAGAAACTTCCTAACGGCGATTGGGCTAAGGCTCAAAACATCGGCAATGTGATTAACACACCTTATGATGAAGACGGTGTTTTCATTCACCCGGACGGGAAAACCATGTATTTCTCTTCCAAAGGACACACCAGCATCGGTGGGTATGATATTTTCTTCTCGGTGATGGATGATGCAGGAAACTGGTCCAAACCGGAAAACATCGGATATCCGGTTAACTCAACCGACGATGATGTATTCTTCGTAACATCTGCCGACGGAAAAAGAGGTTATTACTCTTCATTTAAAGAAGACGGCTATGGAGAAAAAGACATCTACCAGATCTCTCTGGAAGATGCCTCTGCCAAACCTGTTACCTTACTTACCGGACACATTAAAGTTTTGGGCGAGCCTGAATTGCCAAGCAATGCCCAGGTTGTTGTTACCGATAATGAAACCGGAGATTTGATCGGTATTTACAAGCCACGTAAAAAAGACGGTAAATTCAGCATCATCCTGAATCCCGGATATGACTACCACATTGTTTATTCAGCGTCTACATTTAGCCAGGAAGAAGACCTGTACATCCCGCCAATTTCCGCTTATCAGGAAATCAACAGGGGGATTGACCTGCAGGATGTGGTGTTCGGAACTCCCGGAGATACCCTGGCCAATGTCGATCCGGTTAATCACCAGACAGACACAACAAAAACAACCGATCCGAAATGGAACTTCAATGAAAACAGTGAACTGGAGAAATTACGCGCCATCATTGAATCTTTAAATGCTCAGATTGCCGACCTGAAAGAAAAATTAGCTAATGCCGCTACCTCTACTTCAGATAACGATCGCGTTAAATCGCTTGAAGCCATCATTGAGGATCTTAAAGATCAAATTGCCGATCTGAAACAAAGTAAAGTGGATCAGGTAAATACCAACTACACCCCATCCGGAGATGTTCTGGCTTCCTATCAGGAATACTTTAACTACAATGTGAAAAAGGTCAGCACATCCGATCCAAAATATGTAGATATGTTGAATAAGGCTATAGAAAAATCAAAATCGGGTGTTGTTACGATCGAGATCGAATCCAGTGCGTCTCAGGTACCAACCAAAACTTTTGGAAGCAACTCCACATTGGCTTACAAACGTGCCGAGGAGGCTAAAACGACTATCCTTAATTCGTTAAAAGCTAAAGGGGTTTCTGCGGATAAGATCAAGGTCAATACACTGAAATCGAATGTAAATGGACCTAAATACCATGGAGATTACTCGAATACAGGTCTTTACGAGAAATACCAGTATGTGATTATTAAGATTAAATAATTACATTTGAACTCATGAGCGCGAGAACATATTTCGATACAAAGAACCTTAGTACTAAGGTTCTTTTTTGCTTCATGCTGATTATTTCGGTTCCGGTCTTTACTCAGGCTTCAACAACCAAGGAAGAACGGCAACTTCTGAAAAAAGGACGTAAAGCCCTGGCTAATGAAGATTACAAAGTTGCTCAGGAACATTTCTCGAATCTGGTCAATCTGGTTCCCAACAATGACCTCTATAACTTTGAAGCCGGATTAAGTTATTACTTTGCCGATGTAGAGCGTGAAAAGAGTGTTCCCTATTTCGAAGCCGCCCTACAAAACTCGAAGGAAGATACAATTCCCGAACTGTATTATTACCTGGCCAGAGCCTATCACTTTTCCGGTGAGTATGAAAAATCGGAAGATGCCTTCCAAAAACTCCAACCCTTTATTTATAAAAATACAGGTTCCGGAAAGGCGCTCATGAAACAGGCTGACTACTACATTCAGCTGAACAAAACCGCTGCCGAATTGGAGCAAAAGCAGGTACAGGATGTTAAAATCACCAATTTGGGTCAGGAGATCAATTCCGGTTACGGAGAGTATGCCGCCGTATTCGGCAACGTAAAAGATGTAATCCTCTTTACTTCCCGCCGGCCCGGCTCCAGCTCCAAAACGGATAAAGACCTGCTACCTTACGAAGATGTTTTTGTCGCCAAAAAAGTAGCTGACGATTGGAAACTGATTACCGACGAGCAGGAGATTGAAAAATACATCCCGAAAAGACTCAACACCAAAGGACATGATGCGAGCATCATTTATTCTGCCGACGGAACCACACTTTATACCTACAAAAACGACATCATCTGGAAATCCATCCTCGAAAACGGAAAATGGTCTGATCTGGTTGAGCTGGATAAGAACATCAACAACAGCCAATACAACATCCCCAGCATCTGCCTGTCACGCGATGGCAAAACCATCTATTTCGTATCTACCAAAAAAGACGGGAAAGGCGGAAAGGATATTTACACCTCTACCCTCGACGATTCCGGAAAATGGACGCCTGCCGTTAATCTCGGTGATGTAATCAATACCGAATTTGACGAAGATTCCCCTTTTATTACAGCAGATGGAAAGACCTTGTATTTTTCATCCAAAGGGCACACCGGAATCGGTGGTTACGATATTTTTAAAAGTGAACTGGTAAACGGCTCCTGGTCAACCCCGGAAAATGTAGGTCTGCCGATCAATTCACCGGTGGATGATATCTACTACATATACGATCCCGAAGGACAAAACGGTTATTTCTCTTCGAACCGGAATGGCGGCGTAGGCGGTATGGATTTATACAGTTTCTGCTTCAATTGTCCGGATCAAATCACCAACACAATTAACGGACTTGTAGCTGACGCCGATGGCAATCCGGTTGAAGAAGGCTTTGTTTCCTTATTATCCGCTACCGACACTGAACTCCGAAAAAACACACTCCAGTCCGGGAAATACGGCATGTCAACCGAAACTTCCGGCAAACATTCAATCATGGTCGTTGCCGGCACTTTTCAACCACAAAACATGAGTTTGGATTTACCTGAAAAAAGCAGCACTTCAAACATCGACTTTACCGTCAGTCAATTCGAAAAAGAAGGCAAAACCTATCAGGTACTGACCGCCGAAAGTAAAGAACTCGGGATCGACCGTTCCGACACCATGGAGGTTTTTACTATTGCATCCGCTCTCGACCCGAACAATCCCAACATCAATATAGACCTTACAGGTACTCCTTCGTTGCCTTTGCCCCATTCGGAAATTTTTTATTTCGATTACAACAACAAAGAATTGGGCTCCGACAATCCGAAATTGGTTGATTTCATGAACAAGGTGAAAATCACCTCTGGCCAATCTAAAATTACAATCACTATCGAATCAAGTGCCTCACGTGTTCCAACCACAACTTATGGCAATAACTCCAAACTGGCAAAAGCCCGTGCAGAAGCTGCTAAAAAGACCGTTGAGAGCTATTTGAGGTGGGAAATTCAGAATGGACAAATTACCATTGGAAAAACAAATTCGTTGGTTTCCGGTCCGGCCTATAAAAACGACTCCTCGGATGCTGATAAATACCGTGAGTATCAATATGTGAAAATAAGTATTCGATAAATCACATATTTCACCCCTATTTCTTCTTTCTTAATCCCAACAAAAGTATTACTTTTATGTTTTGGTACTGAATTTGCACAAGCATACCCTAAATCGGTATTTTTTGAAAAACAGAAGGCATTACATAGTAGTTTTAATCGTTTTATTCTCTGCGTTGTCGCTCTCCGCTCAAAGGCCGGATCCGGACGATGCCGCCGAACACTATAAATTCGGGAATTTCATCGATGCACTTCCCGTTTACGAAAAACTCATGGAAAAAGACCCGGAAATTGCCGATTATCCTTTTCGAGCAGGTATGTGTGTGCTCCTCACCGAAATGGACAAGAAAAAGGCCGTAAAGTACCTGGAGATTGCCGACGGGAAAAATGCCGATCCGGATGTAAAATTCTACTTGGGACAGGCCTACCACTTCAACCTGATGTTTGATGAAGCGTTAAGCACCCTGATGGAATATAAAGGAACTGGAAGCGGCACCAAACAAGCCGAAGTGGATCGACTGATCGAAACGGTTCAAAATGCTCAGAAATTAGTCGCATCTCCTTTGGATATTTCTTTTGAAAATGCCGGAAATCTGATTAATTCCGAGTACCCGGATTACTATCCGTTCGTAACTCCCGATGAGTCGTTTATGGTATTTACTTCCCGCAGAAAGAGCGGCACACGCGAATTTGACGGCTATTACCCTTCGGCCATTTACTACACTTCCGTTACCGATGGTGAATTTACCGAAGCAAAAAAAGGAAACTCCATGATCAACAGTACTTACGACGATCAGGCCGTAGGACTCTCATACAATGCTGATAAACTCTTCATCTATTTTGATGATATCAAGAATGTAGGGGACATTTATGAAGCAGAAATCAAGGACATGAAGTTCCGAAAAAAGGAAAAGATGGGTGAAAATGTGAATTCAAAAGGATTTGAAAGTGCAGCCACCATTTCTGCCGAAGGCAATACCATCTTCTTTGCCAGTAGATGCGACGGAGGTCTGGGAGGAAAAGACCTGTACATGACCCGTAAATTACCAAACGGAGAATG
>JAGQZT010000086.1 GCA_020435335.1 Flavobacteriales bacterium
AACAAAGAATTGGGTTATCATACTGCGATTCTTGCTGATTTACAGGGACCAAAAATCCGTGTCGGAGAAATTGAAAATGGCAGCATCAACATTAAAATGAACGATGAGATCACCTTTACCACTAAGAAACGAGTGGGGAATAAGGATGGGATTTATATCAGTTATCAGCGGTTTCCGAAAGACGTATACGTTGGTGAGACCATCCTGCTGGATGACGGAAAACTCAATTTAAAGATCAAATCGACCAATGGTAAAGACAAAGTGGTTGCCGTGGTAAAACATGGTGGTGCGCTTTCATCCAATAAAGGTGTTAATTTACCCAAGACCAAGATTTCACTTCCTTGTTTAACTCCAAAAGATAAAGAGGATCTGGCTTTTGCCCTTAAAATGAATGTTGCCTGGATCGGGTTATCATTTGTACGTACACCGCAGGATATTCTGGAGCTTAAGAAGATCATCGAAAAAGCGAAAAGTAATGCCAAGGTCATTGCCAAGATCGAAAAACCGGAAGCGATTGCCAATCTGGATGAGATTATCGAAGTAACGGATGCCATTATGGTGGCCCGTGGTGATCTGGGTGTTGAAATTCCTTTTCAGGAAGTACCGCTCATTCAAAAATCCATTGTTCGAAAAAGCATGAAAGCTGCCAAACCGGTTATTATTGCCACGCAAATGATGGAGAGTATGATCGAGAACATTACGCCTACCCGGGCCGAAGTAAACGATGTGGCCAACGCCGTACTCGACGGAGCCGATGCCGTGATGCTGAGTGGGGAGACTTCCGTAGGTAAATTCCCGGAAAAAGTAATTGAAGCGATGGCGAACATCATCAACGATGTGGAAAAGGATGACAGCCTCTATCATTATGAATTCGCTCCCGACCTTTCCAATATGGACCGGTTTATTACCGATAACATCTGCTTTAACTCATGCAGGCTGGCACAACGTGTGGAAGCTAAAGGAATTGTAACCATGACCTTCTCCGGGTATACCGGATTCAAGCTGGCGAGTTTCCGTCCAAAAGCAGGAATTTTTGTGTTTACCGGAAATGAGGAAATATTAAATATGTTGAGTCTGGTTTGGGGTGTTAAGGTGTATTTCTACAACAAATTCGTTAGCACCGATCACACCATTGCCGACATCAAATACATCTTAAAAAAAGCAAAACAACTCAAGAAAAATGACTTGTTGATCAACATCGCAAGCATGCCGATTGCAGAAAAAGGACAATCGAACATGATGAAATTGAGTTTTATTGAATAACATAAAATTGATAGGATATGCCGATTAATGTAGCCTTATTGAAAGAAATTGCCGAAGTAGCAGGAGCTCCGGGACACGAACAACGAATCAGAGAAGTTGTATTACGAGAAGTGAAACCCCTGGTGGATGAAGTGACCATTGATAACATGGGAAATGTTTATGCCATCAAGAAAGGGAAAGACCAAAAAAGAGTGATGATCGGTGCTCACATGGATGAGATCGGATTCATCGTAACACATATTGATGATAACGGGTTTGTACGTTTTCACACACTGGGTGGATTTGACCCCAAAACCTTAACCGCTCAGCGGGTAATCATTCACGGGAGAGAAGATGTAATCGGCGTGATGGGATCCAAACCGATCCATGTGATGTCGCCGGAGGAGCGTACAAAAATGCCCAAGACAACCGATTATTTCATTGATCTGGGCATGGGTAAGGATGAAGTGGAAAAGCTGGTTCGCATCGGAGATCCGATTACACGTGAACGCGGACTGATCGAGATGGGTAATTGTGTGAATTGTAAATCGTTGGATAACCGCCTGGCTGTTTTCATCCTGATCGAAAGTCTCCGTGCTTTAAAAGATAAAGAGGTTCCCTATGATATTTACGGTGTTTTTACCGTACAGGAAGAAGTAGGAATCCGGGGTGCCAGTGTTGCCTCTCTGGAGATTAAGCCGGATTTTGGTTTCGGGTTAGACACGACCATTGCGTTTGATGTACCGGGCGCCAAGCCGGAAGAGATGGTAACCAAATTGGGTGACGGAACGGCCATCAAAGTGATGGACAGCTCCACGATCTGTGATTACCGCATGATCCGCTTTATGGAAGAGGTTGCCGGTCGTCACAACATCAAAACGCAAAAGGAAATCCTAACGGCAGGTGGAACGGATACGGCCGGAATTCAGCGCATGTCTCCCGGAGGAGCCATTGCCGGAGCTATTTCCATTCCCACCAGACACATCCATCAGGTAATTGAGATGGCTGATAAAAACGACATCCGCGGAAGTATCGATTTGCTTACCGGTTGTTTAAGCGAACTGGATCAAGGAAACTGGGCGTTTTAATCGTAGGTTTTTAAACGCTCCTTAATCTCCTTCACGCGCTCCATTTTGTTTTCCTGACGCAAGTCGATTGCCGTTTTGGTGAAATAGGTGTGCGCTTCGAGGAATTTTACCTGCAATTCATCCCATTGCTTATCGGTTTGAATCATGTCTCTTTCGAGTAATTCCCGTTTGAGTTTATCTGCGATCACGTGGAATTCATCCCCGCCGAGGTAATCCAGATCGGCGTCACAGATGATTTGCTGCAGGTGATTTTGAGGTTTTTGAGGCACTTTGGTGGCCTTAATCAAGCCGCAGATGGTATCAATCTGATCTTCCGAATAACCGAATCGTGGCAGGACTTCTCGAGCTAATGCGGCACCAAGATCCTCATTGTTGGCATATTGGTGAACAAAACCGGCATCGTGATACAGGGCTGCGGTTTTCAGGAGGAAGATATCATCCCCTTCGATGCCTTCCATGAGGGCTATCCGTTCTACGGCAGCACACACATCGGTAGTATGCCGGAGATCGTGGTAATGCAGGTTCTTGGGCAGTTCTTTTTTCAGTCTGTTCACTATGTATTTTTCTGCTTTGCGGTAGTTGATGCTACTGTAGATGTGCAGGTCGACATACTTCTGGAAAAGCTTGTTAGGTACGATTCCTTCGCCCTTCTCAGAAAGTTCCGGTCTGATCCCATGAACAAAGTACATGTCGATGTAGCCTTTATTTTTAGCTCGGATCTTGCCCCTGTATTCGCAGGTGAAAAACTCTTTAACCAGCTCGTAAGTGGCTCCGGAGATATTTACCTTTCCGATGTTACTGGCTGCCTCCACCCGGCTGGCAATATTGACACTGTCGCCCCAGATGTCGTAAGCAAAACGCTTGGTTCCCACAACTCCGGCGATAACGGATCCGGTATGGATTCCGATGCGTAAGCCCCAGCCTTTTTCACCGGAAGCTGTTTTAGCAGCATTGTATTCTCTCATAAAGCGTTGAATCTCCAGTCCGGCCAGCACAATGTCGATCGGGTTACTCTTATTACGGATCGGGATACCTCCGGCACACATGTATGCATCACCAATGGTTTTGATCTTCTCCACATCGTATTTTTCTACAATCTCATCGAACTTCACGAAATAATTATCGAGCTCGGCTACCAGTAACTGCGGATCGATCGATTCTGCAATTTTGGTAAAACTTTTAAAATCGGTGAACATGATGGAGGTCATGCGGTATTGGCGGGCCGTTGCTCGTCCTTTGGCTTTCAGTTCTTCGGCCGTTTCGGCGGGAAGAATGTTCAACAGGAGTTTTTCCGTTTTTTCTTTTTCGGCTTCAAGCAGTTCTTTTTGTTTGATCACTTCGCGTGTCCGTTCTTTCACCTGAATTTCGAGGATTTGCTTTTGCTTTTTCATCAGGTTGATCCGGTAACGAACTACCGCATAAACCATAAGCAACGGCAACAGGATGTAGACCAGGATAATGAACCAAACCGTTCTCCAGAAGGGTGGTTCAACAATAACCCGAACCTGGGCTGTTTCATCGCTCCAAATGCCATCGCTGTTCGACACTTTTACTTTGAAGATGTATTCTCCCGGATCGAGGTTGGTGTAATTCGCTCTGCGGCTATTCCCGATCTCTACCCAATCTTCATTGAAATTCTCAAGCTTATACTTGTGTTGATTCTTGAGCGGATAGGAGTAATGTAAAGAAGCGAACTCGAAGGAGATCACATTCTGGCGGTGTTTCAAGACAATCTCGTCCAGTTCTGAAATGTGTTTTTTAAGCACGCCTGTTTTATCTACTTTTAGCGGCTTGTTAAACAGGTAGAAGTTCGTAATGATGGGTTTCGGTTTGGTTTTATTGATGTGTATATCGCTGGGATAAAAGGCATTGAACCCGTTGATGCCACCGAAAAATAGTTGTCCGTTCTTACTCTTGAAATAGGCTCCGGTATTAAACTCATTACTCTGTAGCCCGTCACTCTCTTCGAAAATTCTGAATTTATTGCGTTTCCTCAGGAACTGGGAGATTCCTTTGTTGGTACTCATCCAGAAGTTGCCATTCTCATCTTCCTCGATACCGTAAATCACATTGTTGGAGAGTCCATCCTTTTCGGTATACGCGAAGAATTTTTCCGTTTTCGGATCGAACCGGTTAAGCCCTCCGCCAAAGGTGCCGATCCACAGCAAGCCTTGCTCATCCTCATGGATAGCCAGTACGGTGTTGTTGGTAATGGATTGCGGGTTATCCACATCTTTCACAAAGTTCCTGAATGAAATCGAGCCATCCTCTTTCTCCAGGACTTTACTTAGTCCGCCTCCATCGGTACCCACCCAGATGGTTCCGGATTTATCCTGCATCACCACCCGAACCACGTCGCTGGGTAGTGTGTTGGAAGAATCGCTACTCACATATTTTGTATACGTTTTCCGGTCGGGAGAAACAATGACCAGCCCTTCTTTGGTTCCAAGCCATAATCGTTGTTTATCATCTTCAAAAATGGTGTATGTTCTGGCTCTGTTGTTTTTATGAAAGGATCCTCCGAGCGGAATGAGTTTGTTGTTATCCAGATACACAACACCACCATCCGTACCCAGCAGCATGGTGTTCGTGTGGTCTTTGTAAATGGAGAAGATTCTATCGCTTCGCTGAGCACCGGAGTAATTAAACTGAGGAGCCAGATGGTCTACATTTCCTTTTGTTTTGTCAAAAATATTAAGCCCGTTATCGGTACCGACAAATAACCTGGAATCTTCATTTGCTTCCTGATAGATTGACCAAACCATATTGCTGTTGATGGTGTTTGGGTTGTTCGGCCAGTATTGGTAATGCCGGAAAAATTGTTTTTGTTTATCGAACTTATCGACACCCGACTGGGTTCCGATCCAAATGATCCCCGAATCATCTTCGTAGATGGTGTTGATCTTATTGCTACTCAGGCTGGTTGAGATATTGGCATCGTAATTATAATGATCGATGTTATTGGCTGAGCTCACCCGGAAAAGGCCATCGCTTTCCGTTCCGATCCATACAATCCCCGACTTATCTTCATAGATGCATTTGACGATCTTATCGGCAATAATTTTATCGATGCCGTAGTTTGCCGTTAATTTTTTGGTTTTAGGGTTGTAGAAGTTAATGCCCTGGTTCGTTGCCAGCCAAACGAGTCCTTCGGAATCCTGATACGCATCCCAAACCACGTTACTTTTCAGCAGACTGTTATCCTGATATTGCTGGGTGGTTTCCGAATTGCTCGTATTAAACAAAATAATCCCATTCCCTTCCGTCACGATCAGGAGCTCATCACTATTATTCAGAAAACGCAGATTCCTAACCTTTAATTTCTGCACATCCGTGCTAAGCATGAGCTTTACTTTTTGGTATTCCAGGGTTTTTTTGTTCACCTTGATCAGGTCCCGCTCGGTACCTACCCACACATACCCGTTGTTTTGAGCAAGTGCCCAAACATTTTGTTTGGCTTTCGAGTTGGTTTTTGATTGCAGGATGGACGTGAAACTGTAATTGGCCTTGTCAAAAAGATTCAGTCCGTTTTCAGTTGCTATCCACAACTGCCCGCTGGTATCCTGGATCACATCCCGGATAAAATTATTGGAAATGGAAATGGAGTCTGACAGGTCGTGGGAAAAAACTTCAAAATCGAATCCGTTGTACAAATTAAGTCCATCCTGGGTTCCGAACCACATCAGTCCTTTGGAATCCTGCAAAATGGTGAGGACATCACTTTGAGACAAGCCATCTTTTATCGTCAGGTGACGAAACTTGATGTTGCTCTGCTGGGCAATGATTAAGTATGGAACAAGAAAAATTAAACTTAGTACAAAGAGCTTCTTCACTTCACCACGTTACTTTAACTTAACAACCTTAAATTCTGTTCTTCTGTTTTTAGCCCGTCCTTCCGGATTATCTTTGCCATTAATCTCATTCGGTGCGATCGGCATAATTTCTCCGTAACCTTTCACCTCAATTCTGTCGGCCGTAATTCCTTTAGAAAGGACATATTCCATAGCTTTTTGAGCCCGTAGCTCCGACAATTCGAGGTTGTAGGAGTCACTTCCTTTGGAGTCGGTGTGTGAACTTAATTTAACGCCTATGTCTTTGTTTTTCTTCATAATCAGTACCAGCTTATCCAATTCCTTGGCTGCCTGTTCGTTGATTTCGGCAGACCGGTACTCATACAAAATCTTGGAGATGATGAAGTTTTCATCCTCGGCGATCTTAATTACCTCATCCACTTCGTTAATGAGGGTGATCACGTTTTTATCGGAATCGAGACGCACATATTTATATTTACCATCGATCAATCGCTTTGCAGATTCCAGCACATTCCCGTTTTCATCAACGATGATCATGTTCAGGGTTTCGTCGTCTTCTGCCAGCATAAACAGGTATTCTTCATCCGGAGAGAGTTTATCAAAATGGAATTTACCATTCTTGTCGGCTCGGGCTTTTCCAACAATCTTCCCTTCATCATTTACCACCCATACTTCCATGCCTCCGTTGTAGTCGCCAGGTAATTTCTGGTAAATCTGCCCGAATACGCTAACCGTAAACAAGCTTTCGTCTTCTTCAACCAATAATTCCAGGTCGTCGTAGTAAGCATAAGGCAAAGCCTGAAACTTGAATTTCCCTTTACCCACTTTGTTAGCCATTAATACCTTCTGACCGTTAGAGTTGGTGAGGTAAAGTTTTGCATTTTCGAGGAAGCTATCGTCTTCGGCTGAAATGGCAAGCATGTAATCTTTTTCCAGGTCCAGTTTATCGAATTTAAACTTCCCGTTTTCATCGGTCTGGATGGAGGCAACAATGTTATCATCTTCGTCCAGCAGGTTGATGGTGGCTCCGGCCACCCCTAATTTTTCGTATTCCAGCAGACCGCTCATTTCCGTTTTAGGACCCAGAGAATGCCATTTGAAGCTGTAGATATCGTCGCTCCCGACGCCACCTTCCCTGTTGGAAGAAAAATAGCCATTTTCGTCGTCCGTATAGAAAATACCGAAATCATCCTTGGGAGAATTCAGCGGTGATTTCAAGTTAACGGGATTCTGCCACTTATCGGACTGGTTGACGCTATACACATCCAACCCTCCGTATCCGGAGTGGCCATCGGAAGAAAAGTAAAGCGTTCCTTTTCTGAAATAAGGGAAGACTTCGTTTTGTTCCGTGTTTACGCCTTTGCCCAGGTTTTGCGGTTTGCTCCAGCTTTCTCCCTGAAGCGTACAAACATAAATATCCATACCGCCCATCCCTCCGGGCATATCGGATGCAAAGAACAACTGTTTTCCATCCTCAGAAATCCAGGGATGGGTTACCGAATAATCGTTGCTGTTGTATTCAAAAGGGGTTATGTTTTTCCACTTGTTCCCATCGAGGGTAGCCTGGTATATTTTTAATCTGTTGATGAAATTCTTGCCCTGCTCCTTTTTAACTACGCGGGTAAAATAGATGGTTTTGTTATCGCTGGAAATGGTTACAGGGCCATCGTGATACAAGGAGTTCAACTGGCTGGAAAAGCGTTTGGGTTTGTCAAAATCCTTCTCTTTTTTGGCGTGAAAAATTGACAGGTAAGGGGTGTTGGAGAATGAATAATTATTCTCATTCACCAGGTCGAACCCTCTCTCGGATACGAAGATCAATCCGTCATCAAAATAAAGCGGGCAAAAATCAGCATTTTTGGAGTTGATGTTTTGAACCAATTCCACTTCGAAGGCCTTCTCTTCGGCCTCCCATTCTTTGATGTCGCCGCAGGACTGGAGCATGATTTTCCCAAAAAGGCTTCCCGGGTTCTTCGCCATAAACTTTTCAAACTGTGTTTTAGCCTGTGAGACTTTATTGTTGTTTTTCAAGCTTTGCCCGTAATAGAGGTAATTGGAGCTCTCCTCCGGATTAAGCTCTACTGCGCGGGCATAGTATCTTTCAGCATTTTCGTAATCCTTCAGTTTTCTGTATGAAAATGCGATGTTCTGAATGGCTTCCTGATCGTTGCTATTCTTTTTCAGAACCTTCTCGTAATACGCTATTGCATCTCCGAAATTCTCCTGTTCAAAATATTTGTTCGCTGTTTTAAGCTG
The DNA here is from genome assembly GCA_020435335.1 of Flavobacteriales bacterium. GTDB lineage: Bacteria > Bacteroidota > Bacteroidia > Flavobacteriales_E > Vicingaceae. The sequence goes on from JAGQZT010000086.1 coordinate 8,399, forward strand.
ACCAAATAAGCTGACCTGAATACCAAGTACAATAAATAGTAAACCACCTGATTTTATTATTCTTTCTATCCTCATTCTTTATTTAAAAATATCTTGGTGAAACAACTTTAGAATTAAATAGTCCAATATCATAACCTAAAAATATTTCAAATGATCCCGAAGTCGTTTTTGCGATATCCGAGTTATCGTAATCGTATGCCGCTCCGAATCTTAAATTTTTGGTTAAATTAATTTCCGTCATCAGGATCAGTGCCTTTGTAGAGCGTAGTGTTAACCCGAAGAGCACTTTGTTTTTGATTAAAATACTACCGTTGATATCCAGGTTACCGTTTTTGTTGGAACCTCTTCCCAGCAATGATGTTTTAAGTACCAGGTTATCGTTCAGTTCGAATGCTTTTCCAACGGTGACGTTCAGGTTTGCAAATTGCCGTGCGGTAGAATTTACGGTATCGATACCATCCACCCAGTTGAATGAGCCCCGATTCAGGTGATCTGCGGCTATCCCGGCGTAGAAAGTATTGGTATTGTAATACAATCCGAAGTCAAAAGTAGGAAGCATTTTACTTTGTGCAGCGGTAGTCGGAATAGCATCTTCGGCATCTTTATATTCAATTTTAGCCCAGTCGTAGTTGTAGTTGATTACACCACCACGCAATCCGAAAGCCAGTTTACCTGAACCCATTTTTAACCGGTAGGCATAACTTGCCGTTAAATACTGGGTTGTTCTCGGGCCGATCTTGTCGTTCACAATCTGAAGACCCACACCCATTTTCTTGTTTTTTAACGGGGAGTTGATTGCAAGCACCTGAGTTTCCGGTGCTCCGTCCAATCCTACCCATTGGCTCCGGTGTACTAAAACTCCGCTCAATACTTCCCGGCTACCTGCATATCCCGGGTTAACTCCCAGCGGATTAAACATGTACAAACTGTATTGAGGATCTTGCTGGGCAGTTAAATCAAAACCGGCCAATACAAGCAATAATATTCCAAAAATTCTTTTCATAGTTCGTTTGTTATCTCGTTAATTCAACCCATCCCTGATAAGTGGTTCCATCAACCACGGCAACGTAGAAATAGGTGCCGTCTGCCAGTTCCTCACCGCCATCGTTATATCCTTCCCAGACTACCAGTTCGTTATCGTAATTGTCGGCACTCCACACTTCCTGACCCCATCGGTTAAAGATTAGCACATGATTATTCGGGAATTGCTCAATGTTTTCAATGACCCATTTGTCGTTTCTACCATCCCCGTTGGGTGTAATCCCGGTATAGAAATGGAGTTTACAATCTTCATCGCTTTCGAGTCCGACATGGATTACGGTAGCATACGTACAGGAGTTGGATCCGATGATCACAACATCATAATCGCCCTCCGATAACGTGTCGTGCCCCAGTTCATTAATGGTATCGCCTACGGCTTTAATGATCACCTGATAAGGGCCGGGACAACCTTTCACATCGATAATGTCGATCAATCCGTTTTTGGCCCCTCTACAAGATTCGTTGACAACGAGGTACTCTACAATGGAATCGTTGGTCCGTTGCGGTTGTTGAAATCCCTGAGTTAAAATGATACTGCCGGCAGATACCGTTTGAACCATAGGTTCACCTACCGTTGAAGAAATGGTAGAGCCGTTTCCAAGCGTAGAAAAACCACCGGTACTACCGATCACTTGCCGTTCTATCGTAACCTGAGCAAAGGACATGGCGCTCAGAGCAAGCATGATGATTAGGAAAATTTGTTTCATATCGAGGGTTATTTATTTTTTAATTCGTTTAGCTGTTGTTCCAGAGCCGCTTGTTTCTTTTGCAGCTCTTCAATTATTTTTTGTTGTTCCTTTACCGCTTCAATCAGGATTGGAGTCATTCGAGCATAATCCATCGATTTATAACCTGTTTCCTCGTTGGTATGCACAATGATCGGCAACACTTCTTCCACATCCTGAGCGATGAACCCGATGTCTTTTAAGCCGGATGATTTCCAGTTGTAGGTTACTCCGTTTAACGATTGCACGAGTTGGATCGGGTTTGTGATGGCCTGAATGTTTTCTTTAAATCTTCTGTCGGAGAATACTGTCCAGGAGTTGGCAACGGCATTGGATCCATCTCCTGAGTTTCCTACCGTAAGACGAGAGCCTCCCCCTACAAAACCTTCTCCCAACAACAGGTTATGGCCTGATATTCTAAAGCTGGGTGTTGAGGCTCCATATTGGATGAAAAAATCGAGGTTATTCGAAAAGGCGGTATAATAAAACCCGCCTGTATTTCTGGAATCGAATTGAACTCCTCCTGTCGCACCCGACATTCTGGTTAATCCGTTTACGTGGAGTAAATTCAATGGACTTTGAGTCCCGATTCCAACGTTTCCGGCATTGTTGATGACCATTCTTACATTGGTAAGTGTTTGGTTGGATAATGCACTGTTGTTTGTTGTAAAAGCGATCCCATCAAACCCTGATATCACCATACCATCCGAGAATCCAGCACTGGCATAGCCCAGGTCATACGAAACAATTCCCAGGTGGAAAGGTCTGGCCATCACCGAATAGCCATTTCTGAATGCGATTCCTCCGATGTTGTTTCCCGACCCGGCGGCGTTAATCATTAACCCGTTGGTGCCACCGATGTGTAAATTCATTTCCGGGTTTGGTGTTCCGATACCGACATTGCCTGCAGCATCGATCACCATCCGTTGTCCTCCATTGAAATTATCATAAATATGGAATTCTCCGGGAACCGGATCAAAAGGCCCCTGGACTCCCACGAACATCTCGCCTAATGTATTTTTACAATCGATTCCCGCCCAGCCGTTACTTGAGTTTTCGATTTTTACCCGGGTTCCGTTACCTCCGGAAAAAGCATGGATCCGGTCGCCGGGAGAGGTTGTACCAACCCCCATATTTCCGGTAGCATCCTGAATACTCATATCAAAGCGATTACTCGGATAATTGATAATGTGGTAATCGTTGTTACCTGTGTTTGTTTTACCGGATCCCCAATGGAAGACTCCCCCCACAGACGAAACAAAACGAGCCGTTCCGGTACTAACGTCGTTAGCTTCTACGGTGCTTTGATTCAGGGCTATGTAATTTTGCCCGGGGTTGGTTTCAATGCGAGCCGAGCCATTAACCACATGCAGCTTATCGGTCGGTGCTCCCGTACCGATCCCGACATTACCGGCATTCCCATTGATCAGGTCTGCACCGTTCAGGGTCCAGTCCCCATCATTGAATGCTGAAAAGGCCGTAGCAAAGTGAGTTCCTCCCTCATCGATAACAATACTATCATTCGTTGAATTAACGCCAAAGTAGCTTATCAATTCATTTCCGACTACCGAATCGTTGTCGCTTACATTCAATGGAATGCTATTACCTCCTGAGATCGTTAAGTTTTTGGTAGCACCACTGAAGCTTAGTGTTTGCGCATCGGTGTTATCCATGTAACCACTTATATCGACCGGTGTAGGGTCGTTGGTGAGAAAAAGGCTATCCCCGATCAGGTTAAGATCCTGATTATCGGTATTCGGTGGAAGTGTTTGTCCGACCCAGTTAATCCCGTTCCAGTACAGCACATCTCCCGTAACCGGAGCGGTCGGAGAAATCGGCGTGCCCGTACCATTAGAAATGTTGATCGTATTTCCGGTAATGGATAAATCCTGAAGCTCGTTCAGGGAATCCAGATCGCCGGTGTTAGAGATTACTCCTCCCACAATGGAAATGCCCGGACCGGCAGTAAATGAACCGGCAGTACCATCTTGGGCAATGATGTTCCAGGTAGTCCCATCCCAGATAAACGACTGACCCAATGTAGAATCATAATAGGCTTCATTTAGATTGGGTGAAGCCGGAGCTGAAGCAAACGTGCCTAACCATACGATGCTGATTCCCGGAGGGCCTTGCGCTCCTGTTGGTCCGTTAAGGGATTCTTTAGCATAAAGTGCATAAGGAACGGAAAGTAATTGAGTGGAACCCAATGCGTTTCCGTTTACCTCAACATAGAGGTAGTAGATGTCCGATCCCCATGAAATGGTTGAAAAATTACCCGAAACAACTGTTCCACCGCCGATCTCCGCCGTAACCAATCCGAATTGATTGGTGTTCAGGCTTTGATTCTCACTATAAACGACTGTACCTGTAGGAGTTCCCTGGCGGATTTCAAACAACGTTGTAATAGCTTGAGATGCCAATGGCTGGCCTAAAGCATCCCGGACAACTGCCTGGTAATTCATTTTTTCCGGGGTTTGAGCAAACGAACCCGCAGACCATGATAACATCAGGATCAGGCATCCATATAAATAGTAATTCTTCATAAGCTGTTTATTCTCACGTAATTATTTATTTTTCAACTCGTCTAATTCCTTTCTCAACTCATCAATCATTTGTTGCTGTTCCTGGATGGCTTTCGTTAAAATTGGAATTAATCCAATGTAATTCATCCCTTTATAATTGATTGGTTCTCCTTCTTCTCCGGTCTCTTTATTCAATTTTCCCGGATGAATTCCATCTTCTACTAAGTTGGGGAATATTTTTTCGACCTCTTGAGCTATAAAACCAATCTGTTTTTCTTTTGAGAAATTCATGTGAGCATAGCGCTCATCATCCGTATAATCGTACTCTTTAGCTTCCAGTTGCATCACTTTAGAAAGCGCCGAGGTGAATGGTACAATATTTTGCTTGAATTTTCTATCGGAAACATTGGTCCAGGAACCAGTATAAGCCCCATTCCCACTACAATAAATACCATAGTTGTTTCCGGATGCACCTCCGGATGTACCATAGACTCCGTATGAATTTGTTCCGCCGAACCCGTAGCCATACATACCATAGTTTGTCCCCTGGCCGTACCATGCTGCACCATAAACTCCATAACGGGTTCCTGTACCTGTAGCATTATTCTGATTGGTCTCACCTCGAACACCCGTTCCTCCGTTTGTAGTCCAGTTATCAAAATGACCGGCATTGGAAGTTGTTGTACCCTCCACGTGCAGTTTTGAAGCAGGGGAAACCGTACCGATCCCCACATCTCCGGCGACTAACAATCCATTAACCGGTGCTACATTCGTTCCCGAATACGTTGCTCCGATAACGGCAGCCCCTTCAACATCCAATTTATTCTGTGGGGTTTGAACACCTACACCAAATCCTGCACCACCAACATAGTTGATGGTTCCGGTTGTACCGACAACCCATAAACCTCTAACAATCCCTGTAGTCGTAGATGATGACACATCGGCTCGCAGACCATACACATTACCACTACCATCATGATTCACATTGGCGTATACCCCGTTTACTTCTCCGGTACCATCTGCATTCACAAACTGGTAACTTCCATACCTGGCTCCATTCCCTCCTACCTGAATCAAACTTCTAAATCCGTACACGGTATTACTGGACGAAGCGGAAGGCGTAATGTAATTCCAGGTACCTGTAACGCCACCCGTACCACTGGCGATCATTCTATTATAATGCCCGTACATCATTTGGTTCCCATTGTATTCATTTAAACTTTCCATGGTAGAATATTTTGCAGATCCACTTGGAATATGTGTGTAAATCTTGGCACCTGCACTACCCGCATTGGTTGTTCCAATTCTCAGATCGTCATTAATGTGAACATCTCCTACTTCAAAGAAACCTGCCCAATTCACAGACCCGCCAAAAGCTCTACCGACAATCGCTTTGTTGGTTGTTGCTGTAACGGCTTCACCTTGCACACCAATATTCTCACCTGCACCACCACCTTGAGCCAAGGCATACAAACCATACTTGTCACTATTGGATGCGAAGCTCGACAAAAACTGAGACGCTCTCTCAATCGTAGTTGCTTCTACCTGGATTTGAGCTGCAGGCGTTGTTGTTCCAATTCCGACCAGGCCACTGTTCAAAAGGGTCATAATATCACCCGAAGTGATATTTCTAAAATATGTGTTACCCCCATTGGTCATCTCCAATGGAGTAAATGTGGTCCCCGATTTTTTTACCACCAGGAATGAAGTGCCGTTCACGCCCATGGCCCATTCTTCGTTATGCTGCAGACTGATAAAAGACGACCATAAACCACTTCCTACAATGTGTAATCTGGAACCAGGCGTTGTTGTTCCGATACCGATGTTATCGGTTAATGTGGTCGGATAAATCACATTTCCTGATTTTGTCCAGGCCGTAGCACCGGATGAAATAGCACTCAGGTCACTCCATGTAGCATTACCGAAAGCATCGGAAGTTAATATTCTGTTGAGAGCCTCATTACCATCCTGAATTTGCAATCCGTTATCAATGTGCGTATTCACATAAAAATTGGCATCACCATCATCTATACTGAAAGCAACACCACCACTATTCGGCAATAATTCCATCAAATTATCGGAAACAAATACGGAAGAAGACCCGGATTGTCCCAAATACATGTGATCCGTACCATTATCGGTTCGGATATTCCCCATAACATGGAGCCTTTCAAGGGGAGCTGTAGTACCGATTCCTACGTTGCCCGATGAATTGATTCTCATCCTTTCATTGGCTCCATTGGTAAAGAACATCATGTCCGAACCAACATTCATATCGATCCCTCCTTCATAAACTGCGGTTGGACCGGCAGTAATGTGACCGAATGCCAATCTTCCTGAAATTCCGGTGGCACTGGTATTGGAACCAACCAGTTCCAATGATGCCGGGTTTGAAGAATTATACACATTAGTAGGAGCAATGGTAAGTACTTTACCCGTTGTGCTTAAGAAGCCCGGAGCACCTCCGAACATCGGGCCGATACCAACATTACCGGCATTGGCATTCAGTAAATCTGTTCCGGAAACGGTCCAGTCGCCATCTGATAAGGTAGACAACGGTACCTGAAAGGTATTTCCACCGTCTACCAATTCCAGGTTTGCGCCATTAACACCAAAGCTGGTGTTATATTCGTTGGTCGGATCGAAATCGGCATCGTTGACACTAAAAATATAACTTGAACCACCTGAGATTCCAACGGTAACGTTCGGATAAGCAGTGGTAACTGTTAAATTTTGTATTTCATTCGTAGCAGAAGTATCATTGTCTGTTACCGTAATCGGATTCCCCGAAGTTCCATCACCTGAAATATTTCCTCCGGAAACAACAGCGACCTGCGTTCCCCAGTTATCTCCCGCCGGGATAGCCTGAGGAACCCAGTTAACCCCATTCCAGTACAGGTACTCTCCGGTTGAAGGCGCAATAACAGACAGGTTGGTTCCCGTACCACCCGAGATGTTAATGGTATTTCCCGTTATCGATAAGTTTTGTAATTCGTTCGTAGCGGAGGTATCGTTATCAGTTACCGTCAACGGGTTACCCGGTGTTCCGTCTCCCGAAATATTTCCTCCCGAAGTAATCACGACCTGAGTTCCCCAGTTATCCGCACCGGAAACCGGTGCTGAGGCCACCCATGCCGTACCGTTCCAGGTTAATACATCGTTTGTTGTTGCTGTTGTCGGTAATTCAAGCTCATTGGTAGCGGAAGTATCGTTATCGATCACCATCAACGGTGTCAGGGTAGTACCATCACCTAAAATATTAGCCCCGGTAGTAGCCACAACCTGTGAGCCCCAATCATCACCCAAAGCCGGAGGTAACTTCACGAAACCTCCATTACTTAAGAAGATGGTGTCGTTGGAAATACTCAACATCTGTAACTCATTGGTAGCAGAAGTATCATTGCTGTTTGCCGCTCCATCGAGTCCGTTACACACATAATAGGAAAAATCGATCTCCAGAGCCTCTAAGGTTCCGTTATCATTATCATCCACACCAACCTCTACCAGATAACCTCCATTCGGGCAGTTACTTCCGGCCGGTTCAGCCGTTATAGCCGAAAGTCCGTTGTGGCCATTAGCTCCCGGCGTTCCACTGCTTGCGGTATTGGCATGCAAAGCATAAGGAACAGACAGTAACTGAGAAGTCGGCATTACATCGCCATTCACTGTTACTTCCAGGTAGTACAGGCCCGTTCCCCAGTTAATTCCGGCAAAGGTACCGGTTACCGGTGTTCCTCCTCCGATCTGAAGCGTAAACAATCCGAAGGGGTTCGTGTTAGACGCATGTGTTTCGCTGTAAACTACTGTTCCGGATGAACTCCCCTGTCTGATACTGAATGTTACACTGACCGGTTGACTCAACAACGGGATTCCGGATGCATCTCTGGCTACAGCCTGATAATTGATCAGGTCAGGTGCCTGGGCATAGATTCCTGAAATCAGGAGTAAGGTAATTGCTAGTAAAGTTAGTTTGTTTTTCATGGTATATGAATTGGTTGGATAATTATCTGATTAAATGGCCATTAAAATAAATCCGTGCGGTTTGAGAACCTGATACCGGACTGATGTTACCACCGCTATTTTGGTAAATCCCAATGGAAACGGTATTGTTCACCGGCAGGTAAACATCGCCGCTGATGTGTGCCGTGGTGGTACTGGTTGTATTATCATTGTAGAGCGTAACGGTTTTGTACGTTCCTCCGTTTCGTAAAATCTGAATCTGGAATTCGTGATTCAGTGCAGAAGCATCGAATGTAACCGTTGCATCCACATGATAGACTCCCGCAACCGGTGCCTGAAAAACTCCTGTAGCGGCATTGTAATTCCCGCCGTTGTCGTATTCCACATTGCTGAAAACAATCGTGGTGGTAAATCCGGCAGGAATAGATGTTACGGAAGAGTTTGCCCCGAAATTAATGGAGGGAGGAAGTGTCTGCCAGGTAGCATTCCCTGAAGCATCCGAGGTCAGTATCTTTCCAGCACCTTCTGTTCCGTCCGTGATAGTAACACCACCGTTTACATGTAGCGTATTTACCGGAGCAGTTGTTCCTATTCCAACTTCTCCGTCTGCATCAATAGTAATCCGTGCATCATAATTGCTTAAGTTATTCATCGTTCTGATTTCGAGTGAACTTGCACTGGACAAACTAAAGTCGGATTCGGAAGTCACAATAATATCCGCCCCTCGGGTATAATTACCCAATCCACCTCCCTGGTGACCATCAAACTCGATAACACCGAGTGTATTTCCGGTTAACGTTTTCGTAGGAGCACTCATGGTTCCGTTGGCCTGACTCAAAATCATTTTTGAATCCGAACCTCCGAAGGTTTCCATAAACAAAGCATTCACGGATCCTTCTTTGGCCAGGTGTAAATTGGCTCCAGGAATCGGGTTGGATGTTCCGATCCATACGGCATCCGTAATCGTTGACGGGTGTACACCTCCCAACCCTTGGGACCAAACCGAGGTCGATCCGGCTGGCTGCCAGGTTACGTTACCTGAACCGTCGGTTGTTAGCACTTCGTTAGCTGCACCATCAGATGGTGGTAATGTATATGGATTCGCTCCGTTATCAATCGTCATGGTTCCGCCCATCAAATGTAAAAGAGAGGAAGGCGCTCCAGTACCTAAACCGACAAATCCGTTATTGGCAATATGTACGGCTTCAATACTTGTTGATTGTCCAAAAGGGGTAACATGAAATTCCATGTGCGATGCTGTGGAACCGCCTACGTAATTCTCATCGGCATAAACACGAATACTTGCTTTTTCTTCAAAATTAGATGTTCCGCCATTCCATCCTACCCACTCGACCTTACCCAAACGATCTCCACTCAGTGTGGCTGTTGGAGCTGAAACCGTACCACGGGAACGGATTAACGTCAGGTTACTGGATTGATCAGAAGCACCACCGTGCGAAGATTGCACAGCCACTATCGTCCCGGTTTGATCAGCCACATGCAATTTAACCAGAGGGTTTGTTGTTCCTAACCCCATATAACCCGCATTACTTAAACGCATAACTTCAACTGCCGGCCCCATACTTAGAGGTGCCAGGTGGAATGACATGTGGGATCCCATAGCTGTACTACCGAATGTTTCGTCGGCAACAACCCTGATTTCTGCGGCTTTCCCATACGATACCGAGTTGTAGGCATTGAAATCCACAATTCCGATTTCATCGTTTTGATTGATCGTTACCGGAGCAGCTTCAGTTCCTCTGGATCTGAAAAAGGACAAGGTAGAAGGATTGGTGGCGCTGGCATTGTTAGACATCAAGGCAACAGACCCGCTGGATCCGAAAGGACCGTTGGCAATATGAAGCGGAGCTCCCGGAGTAGAAGTACCGATACCAACGAGGCCGTTGTTATCGATGATCATCTTTTCCGCTCCATTTACCGAGAAATGTATCTTATCTTCCGCTCCTGTACCAAGAAAATCAGTTTCTATAAACGTATTGTTCCCCAAATCCTGAATTCTGGAAGAAACGGGTGGAGCCGGGGTTTGCCAACTCACGTTACCGGACCCGTCGGTGGTCATGACCTGATTGGCCGTACCGTCAGACGGAGGCAGAGTGTATGGGTTTGATCCGTCATCCACTCTTAATGTCCCTCCAAACAAATGAAGTAACTGGCCCGGTGTAGATGTGCCGATACCGACATTTCCCGTGTTGGTAACAACCATCCGGTCTGTTGATGCTGTTCTCAAAAAGATGTTAGCCGCATCAAGCATGAGCGCGCCCCCGGCAAACAGATTGAACTGGCTGGGTGCAGAAATATCTGCATTGGCAGCTCCTGCAAACTGGATTTCCATACCGGCAATTGTTGCGACGGTTAACGGTGATACCGGAGATGTGATTCCTATTCCGACATTCCCCGCATTGTAATAAATATCGGAACCATTTTGCTGCCACAACGAGGCCCCTCCCAAAGATGCCGGATTGGTCCAGACAGCCTGCCCGGTACCGTCATTAGCAAGCACCCAGTTGGCATTGGCTGCATTATTTCCCAACACATACAACGAATCGGTTAGAAAAAGTCCCTGGTTAAGGTGGATAATGGTACCGCTAGTAGAGATATCCAAAATCGTGTCCGCTTCATTGTATGTGCGTACCGATTTATTGTAAATTATATCCTGAGCGGCTTCAACGATAACTGTTCCGTAAGTTGAAACCGAACTGTCTGCATTCAGAACAAGGTGTCCGTTAGGTGTATTATTGGTCAAGAAAAAACGATTCGGAACAGGATCCAGTCCAATGATTCCGGAATCTGTTCCATTAAGGAAGAGTGCTCCTACAGGAGCAGCAGGATTAAGGCCGGCAACAGACAGTACTGCACCATTCGCGTTAGCTCCGATAAAATTAGCGATTACGGTATCTAAAGCCGCTACGGTAAATTGATGGGTAGGGTTCGTTGTTCCGATACCAACCTGGCCTAGAGCATTAATCGTAAACCGGGTATTCGTAAACAGGTTTGTTGTTCCGATTTTAAATTTATTATTATCCGATTGGTCCACACCCAACACAAAACGGGCATTCCCCTGAGTTTGAAATTCCAGTCCGGGATTACCGGTGGATGCGTTATTGATTTGAATACCATCACCGGAGGTTGAAGTGGTTTCAATAGCTAATTTTTTAGTCGGTGTAGCCGTACCTATTCCCACGTTCCCGGTCGGGATCGTGCTCATATTGCTGCCATTTACCGCCCAGTCGTTATCTCCCGGAAGAGGAGGTAACACCACAAACCCTCCGTTCGTCAGGAAAATGGTGTCGTTCGAGATGCTAAGCGTTTGCAGTTCATTGGTAGCTGAAGTATCATTGCTGCTGCCGGCAGAACCGTCTAGCCCGTTGCAAATGTAGTAGCTAATATCAATCTCCAGTGGTTGTAACGTGCCGTCATCATTATCATCAGCACCCATGTGGATCAGGTATCCGCCATTCGGACAATTGGCTCCCGGTGGTTCGGCCACGGAATCGGCCAGGGCATTATGACCATTAGGACCCGGAGATCCGCTGGTAGCGGTTTCGGCATGCAAGGCATAGGGAACGGACAACAACTGGGATGCCGGCATTACATCACCGTTAACGGTCACTTCGAGGTAATACAACCCCGTACTCCAGTTGATCCCGGCAAAAGTTCCTGTAAGAGGAGTACCTCCACCGATCTCCAAGGTAAACAATCCGAATGGATTGGTTGTGGAACTGTGCGTTTCTGAATAAACAACCGTACCTGAAGGCGTACTCTGTCTGATGCTGAAATCAACAACGACGCTTTGACTCAACAGCGGATTGCCGGATACATCTCTGGCTACAGCCTGGTAATTAATTTTTTGTGGAACCTGGGCAAAAATTGAGCTCTGAATAAAAAACAAGAACAAAAACCCAAAAAGGACTTTAAGTTTTTTCATTGGTCGATCGATAATAAATATTAGGCGACAAATTTAAGGAACTTACACCTTAAAATCAAGTTTATTTTAAGGGCTTAAAATATTGAAAATAAGGATTTAAGAAATGTGCATCCCGATCACCAGAATATCATCGATTTGCTCCAGAGGTCCCTTCCATTCTTCGATGGTATTATCCAAAAATTCCTTTTGGGCAAGCATGCTCTTTCCGTCGAGTGTTAGCAGGTAGTCCCGGAATCGCTTGTACATGAATTTTTTACCTTTCGGGCCGCCAAACTGGTCGGCATAACCATCCGAGAATACATAGACGTAGTCTTTGTCCTGCAGCTGAATAACATGATTGGTATAACGCTTGGATTCGTCCTGATAGTGAGTTCCGAT
>JAGQZT010000087.1 GCA_020435335.1 Flavobacteriales bacterium
AAATGGAGTCCTGAGAAAGATCTCAATAACAATAAGCGTAAGAATCTAATGGAACAACAATACAACATATTCGGGCAAGAGTTAATTCCCTGCAGTTCGGATCCGTTAACCGGTTATTTCAGGGATGGTTGCTGCAATACCGACCAAACCGATATCGGCGTGCATACCGTTTGCATTGTTGCTACCGAACCTTTCCTGGATTATTCCAAGGCTGTTGGCAACGACCTCTCCACTCCCATGCCGGAATGGTCATTCCCAGGCGTTTTGGCCGGCGAAAAATGGTGTTTGTGTGCCAAACGATTCCTTCAGGCTCATGAGGCCGGATTTGCCCCAAAAGTTGTATTAGAAGCCACCAATGAGAAAACATTGGACGTAGTGCCCATGGATGTGCTCATTGAACATGCTTATTACAGTAAACAGGAAAGCTAAATTACTGACACCCTTCTTTTCTGCGGGTATCCACGATCTGCAAAATCTTCCAGGAACCATTGAATTTAACCAGATGGAAAGCATCCACTCCACAATGACTGAACTGCTCTCCGACATAAAAGTTATAATCGGTCCAGACCTGGGCCATATTGCCATCAATCCGAACCTCGGTGTTGCTTAATTTTTCGATCCAATCAGGTTGTCCGGACGGTTTATTTGCGACAAGAGATACGAATTTCTCTACCTCCATTTCTTCCAGCATCTCCTCTCCCAGCGCATTGGTATATGAAGTAAACAGGGTAGCCTGAGGCAGAAAGACACGATACACCATCATACTATCTGATTTTTCCATTCCCTCAAAGAGTTCATAAACGGGTTTAAGCACCGCTTTTTCCGGCTCGGATTGCGCGAAAACAAGATCGGCACTCCCAAAAAGGAGCGCCGATACCAATGTAAATGAATGTTTATTTATCCAAAAACTCATCATACGGTTTAATCTTAAAGGCTTCTCCAACAGCCTTCAGGTATTTCGAGAAGTATTTTGCTTTGATAGCCTCGTACTCCTGTTTTGCCGTGTTAAAACGATCCGTAACACGCTTGATATTTTGATATTGTGTTTCGGACGGTTTACCGTAATATCCGGCTACCGTACTGTAGATCGTTCCCATTTTCTCCCTGAGTTGAGGCTCGGCGGCACCTACGTAGTTATCTCCGCTGGTCACAACCAGGGTCTCTTTCAGTCCGTTGAGCTTGTCAGCCAGTACTTTACCGGATTTCGAAAGTGATTTTTCTTCCTGATGATCCTTAATGAAATCCAGGATTTCATCCATCTCATAAACCATATACGCCAGGTCTTCCGTCATTTTATACAGTTCCATGGTTGTTTTAAACTGCTCGTCGCGCTCAGCCAGTGTAAATACCGAGTTTGGTGTGTATTGTACTTCCACTTCCGTTTCAAAGGTATCTTTCCCTTTCTGGATTACCACTTTGTATTTACCGGCCTTTACGCGTGGAGGCGTCATTCCGCCAAAAGCGAACGTTTTTCCTTTGGCAATGGTCGGCGCTTTCATAACATAGTTCCAGTCCACAATGTTGATCCCTTTCTGTTTTCCCGGAGAAAGCTTGGTCACTTCCTTCCCATCCTGATCATACACGGTCATGGTCATTTTACCGAATGTGTGGCGTTTGGCCATGTAATAAATGATCTTGGCCGATCTGTTCGGATTAGCACCTACAAACTGAGTCTCCGTACTGGTTCCTCCGAAGGTGCTCTCCTCAAACATAACAGCCGGTTTGGTTTTCAGGAAAACGAGCGGTTGATCCAGAATCTCCGAAGTGATCTGTCTTAAAGGACTCACATCGTCGATGATGATGATTCCTCTACCATGTGTCCCCATGATCAGGTCGTTGGTTTTCGGGTGCATTTCCAGGTAATGAACAGCTGTTGCAGGCATGTTGTTGGTAAACTTACTCCAGTTCAAACCACCATCAACAGTCACATACAATCCGAATTCAGTACCAAGGAATAATAAATTCTCATTCTCCAAATCTTCCTGAAAGCTTCGGGCAAAACCATACACTTCATCGGTAACAATAGATTTCCAGGTCTTACCGAAATCGGTTGTTTTATAAGCGTAGGCCTTTTTATCATTTTTTGTGTGTCCGTCGAATACGGCATAAGCGATGCCTTTCCCGAATTTACTGGCCTCAATGTGATAGCACCAGGTATTGGCCGGAAGACCGGTAATGTTTGGTGATACATTTGTCCAGGTTGTTCCGCCATCCTGAGTTACCTGCACGTTTCCGTCGTCGGTACCTACCCAGATCACTTTTTCATCCAATGGTGATTCGGCAATGGTAAAGATGGTACAGTGGTTCTCTGCTCCCGAATTGTCTTTCGATAATCCACCGGAGTTTTCCTGGTTTTGTTTGGCTTTGTTGTTCGTTGTTAAATCCGGCGAAATCTTTTTCCAGTTATCTCCCCTGTCGTTGGACATGTGCAGAAACTGGCTTCCGATGTAGAATCGATCGGGGTTGTTCGGACTGGTGGTCATGGCCGCATTCCAGTTGAAACGTAATTTCGGATCACCGGGCACCTGTAATGGCTGGATCGTTCTGGTTTGGCGTTTCTTCGCATCATAACGCCACACGTTATCCGCTCCCTGCATTTCGGAATACATGATGTGCGGTTCTGTCGGGTGCGGATACACTCTGAATCCGTCTCCCACACCGATCACTTCCCAGTCGCGGGCCTCAACTCCACCAGGACTGGCTGAAGGTCCGTACCATGAACCGTTATCCTGCAATCCGCCATAAATGTTGTAAGGTTCCTGATTGTCGACACTGATGTGATAGAATTGGCAAATCGGTAGATTTTCGATCATTTCCATGGTGATGCCCTGATTCAATGAGCGGTACAATCCTCCGTCACAAGCCGCGAATAATTTATCCGAATCCTTGATATCGAACCAGATGTCGTGGATATCGGGATGCATGGATCCCAGATTTTTGAAGGTATTTCCGCCATCTCGCGAAATAGAACCGAACAAGCCGGCCTTCACTACGACATCCGGGTTTCTAGGGTCTACCACGATTCGTGAAAAATAAAATGGCCTTACAACCAATCCGAAATCGGCATTGAGGTGTTTCCAGGTTGCTCCGGCATCGTCTGACCGATACAATCCGTTCTTTTCCGGTTTCTCGGTTTCGAGAACGGAATACAGGATGTTCGGATCGGAAGGTGCTACCGTAATGGCAATCCGTCCCAGTTTCCCTGCGGGAAATCCGTTATGGATCTTATTCCA
>JAGQZT010000088.1 GCA_020435335.1 Flavobacteriales bacterium
CATTGTGCTTGATTTTGATGATATTGGAAAATCTATCGGAATGATCAAAAACGCAATCAAAGGAAACGAATACGAAAAAAGGAAAGAAGCCGTCCTGAGATCAAGGGAAAAGATCATGAAAAATTACAACCTCTTTTATGCTTTTTCCGATCTGATCCGTAATAATATGGAGAACAATGTTGCCGGAGATAGAATAGAGGTAACTTTACCCGAAAATTATTGGGGAACAAAAACAAGCCTCATCCAACGAATTAAAAATAAACTGGGATAGACTATGGAAAAATTTAACCCGCAGAGCTATTGGGAAGAACGCCTGGAAGAAAATTTCAACCTTCATGGAGTGGGCGATATATCGCTGGGTGTGAATTATAATAACTACTTGTATAAGATCAGAAAATATGCCTTCCACAAAGTGATGAAAAGGCTTAAGGTGAATTTTACCGATAAAGCGATACTGGACATTGGTTCCGGAACCGGGTTTTACATTGAGCGGTGGAAGGAACTCCATGTGAAATCGATCACGGGATCCGACTTTACCAACGTCGTTGTGAAAAATCTTTCGGAGCGCTTTCCGGATTCCAGGTTTATCCAGATGGATGCTGGAGAAAAAATTCAGGATCCACAGCCTCAGTATGATTTTATTTCCGCATTTGATGTGTTGTTTCACATTGTAGAAGACGAGCGCTTTGATCAGGCCATCAAGAACATTCATGGATTGTTAAATGAGCAGGGTTATTTTGTGATTTCCGACAATTTTATCCATGGCGATACTCAACGCATCAAACATCAGGTGAGCCGGTCGTATGAATACATGATGAATGTGATTCAATCAACGGGATTTAAACCGGTTGCTACGGTTCCCATGTTTGTCCTGATGAACGATCCGGTGGATACGAAAAGCCGGGTGATGCGAAAGATTTTCTGGATCATTACCAAAACGGTTAGAAAAGGAGAAGGTTGGGGGAAATTTGTGGGTAGCATGCTCACACCCTTCGAAAAACTGCTGATCTCTCTGAAAACGGAGAGCCCTTCGACCGAAATCAGGGTCTTTCAAAAAGTAAAATGATGCATATTCTCATCATTCCATCCGAAGAATATGTTCCCGAAGAGAATCCCATTGCCGGTATTTTTCAGCACCATCAGGCCAAAATCTTATTGGAAAAAGGCCATCAAGTAGGCGCACTTTCATTTACTTGCCGGTACTCGTATGCCAGCTTATTTAAATCCTTGCTGGGAAAAACAAACAAACAAACGCGCAAGATTTCCTTTTTTAAGCGCCTATGGATGCTGTTTTCCAGAACATTTTCTCCTTTCAAAGCAGGCGTTTCCGAGGAAGTCATCGAAGGTGTGCGTGTATTGAGAGTGGACGGGTTTTGGGGAACGAAAAAAACTACGGAACCGCTTTCAAAACTGGAAATTTGGCAGGATTACTTTCCCCGTGCACTCGATTACTACATTAAAAAATACGGTAAACCGGATGTAATTCATGCCCATAATATGGTTTATGCCGGTCTGGTGGCATTCGAATATCAGCAGATAAGTGGCATTCCTGTTGTCGTAACGGAACACAGTACGGAATATGCCGTGGAGGAACAAAGCCCGGAGTTAACTCAAAAACTGAGCGAAGCATTTTCCTCTCAGCAGAGTATTTATGCGGTTAGCCCCAAATTAATTAGCTTGTTGCAGGATAAATTTTCTATTCCGGAATCTCATTTGCCGAAGTGGCTTCCCAATGTGTTGGATCCGATTATCGAAGATTCACCCGGTACAAGAACCAGAACCGATTCGAAAGTCCGGTTTTTAAACATTGCTAACCTGATTCCGGTTAAAGGCCAAAAAGATCTGATCCATTCATTTTATGAGGCATTTCAGGATAACAATCGGGCAGAATTATTCATCGCGGGGGCAGGTAAGCTGAAAGAAGAGTTAGAAACATTGATTCGCGAAAAAGGACTGGAAAATAAGGTGAAATTGTTAGGCCAGCTGAACAGACCACAAATTGTTGAAGCCATCGATAATGCGGATGTCTTTGTCTTACCCAGCCTCTATGAAACATTTGGTGTTGTGCTTATCGAGGCACTTGCCAGAGGAATCCCGGTGATCTCCACCAATTGCGATGGGCCGGAATGTATTGTAAATCAGACTAATGGTGTTCTGATCCCCTTGGGAAATCCGGAAGCAATGACCAATTCCTTGATGAAGATGTTTGATCATTACCGGGAATACTCGCGGGAGACATTGATTAGGGATAGTATTAAACTCTACGGGAAGGAGGCCTTTTATCGGAATGTATCTGCCTGCTATGCCCAGATACTAAAATAAGTACGTATAAATCCAGATAAGAGATCGGTATAAATCCGGTTATTTTCTAAATAATAGCCTTATTTTCTGCTTTATTGCAACCATTTTTAGTACATTAGCGTAGTAGATTTGTAACCGACTTAACACCTTTTGCATTATGAAGTATTTTTTACTTGTTTCCGCTGTTTCATTTTCATTGTTATCTGCTCAGGCACAAACCGGTCCTGCCGGCGTTGGGAACTCCGGTAACAACGTTATCTGGTTGAACGCGGATGTTTTAACCTATTCAACGGTTCCGGATATATCCTCCTGGCCCGATCAATCGGGAAATGGTAATGATTTTAGCCAGTCTACTTCATCGAGGCAACCTTCAAGGGTAACCTATCCCGGATTTCAGGCATTACGTTTTGACGGTGGCGATTTTGTAAGAACCGGTTCTATTGCTGCTATGAACGCCAATACGCATACACAATATGTGGTTTATAGTGGGTTTAGACCGAACCATACGGGAATTCTTTACGAAGCATCCTTCTCCCAAAGTTCCCAGTTCATCCGTTCTTTCAGACTGAATGGTCAATACCGTTCATGGGTATTGAATGGTTCATTGGGTGCTGTAACAAACTCAACGACAAACTCTAGTAGCTTCCAAATCATGTCGTCCTACTGGGATGGAACTGCTCAGACCTTTACTAGCTACAAAGACGGAGCCTTAATAGGGACTCAGGTGGGCGCAAACGGAAGCCCGAGTGGAAATTATACCAATACGGTTGGGGCAGCATCTAATAACTCATACAAGTTCGATGGAGATATCGGTGAAGTCATCATTTACAATACAGTATTAAATTCAGCTCAACGAAACATTGTAGATAATTACTTATCCACCAAATTCGGTGTTTCCATTGCTAATGATTTATATGCATATGACGCTTCTCACCAATACCAACTGATCGGCGTGGGCCAGGAATCAGACGGAAATAATTTGGTTGCCCAGGGAGCGGGTATTGTCGAGTTAAATGCATCCGGATTCGCAAATGGCGATTATATTTTAACGGCTCACAACAACACGGCTTTATCACAAACCACAAATGATGTTCCGGCTTCCATTTCCGGAGGAACGAGAATCACGCGAACCTGGCGGGTAGGAACTGCCGGTAGTCCGGGTAATATTGATGTTGATATAGACGTATCTTCATTACCACTTCAATCGGGTTCTTATTATTTAATCGTGGAATCAGCCAATGGCGTGTTTAACGACGGGGGTACCGTAGAATATGGTCCTGTAGCGGATGTCGGTGGTATTGCTTCATTTACTAATGTGGCTTTGGCCGATGGCGATTATTTTTCGATAGGAACAGACAATGGATCGACCATTGTTTCTAAAAAAACTGGTTTTTGGGATGTTGCTTCTACCTGGAATTGTAATTGTGTTCCGGGAGGTACGGATGACGTAACCATTCAAAATGGGCACACGGTTACTGCCAGAACGATTACCAATGTTCACGATGTAACCATTAATGGAACATTAAACTCTCAACAAACCGGTAGTTTTAATGTAAAAGGAGATTATGCTGTTGGAGCAACCGGGTCGGTCGTTCATAAATCCATCACCTTTAACGGTACTACCGGATCTCAAAACATTTCAAGCGCAGCAGCAGGTACAGTTAGTTTTAAAACGGTAATCATTAACAATTCGAGTAATGTTGCCATTCAATCGGGTGCATTTTCGATCTCCAACTCCTTGAATGTGTCCAATGGACAATTCCAAAATGTAGGCGGTTCATGTACCTTGTTGTCTGATGCCACTTCTACTGCCGTTATCACAAATGGGTCGGGAGGATTCTCCGGTACTTTTGTGTTGCAGCGATACATGTCGGGGCGTAATGCTAATTGGGGCGATCTAAGTTCGCCGGTTTCGAATGCTACTTTAGGTAGCTGGGATTCGGATCAGTCCGGTACCGTTACCGAAATCTACATGTCCGGAGTAAATGGCATCGATGGCGTTGCCGGGGGATTTGAATCGGTTTATCGATATGACGCACCAACTCAGACGTATATTGCCATTACCGACACCAACTATGCGTTACCTGCCGGAGAAGCCGTTGAACTGTGGATGGCTGATGATCCGACCAGTTGGTTTGCAAAAACGTTCGACACTCATGGTACCCCGAATTTCGGGAATGTAGCCGTAAGTGTTTCGAATTCGTGGAACCTGGTGGGGAATCCTTATCAGGCCTGGATCAGTTGGTCAGCATTAACAAAGCCAACCCTTAACGGAACCTATTACATGTACAACACCAACACAGGGAGCTATGATGCGTTTACTTCCGGTAACATTCCTCCTTGCCACGGATTTTGGGTGGAAAGTGTGGGGGCGGGCACCCTTACATTCAGGGAGTCATCTAAAACAGGTTCGGGTTCAAGTTCATTCTATAGAAACGCTGCTGAGGATGAGGAGCCTGTGACGTTTACCGAAGTAATGTTGAAAGTGAGTAGTCAGCTGAACACTTACTCCCATGAACTTAAATTGAGGATGAACAACCTGGCAACTACTGCTCACGATGCGTATGACGGTTCTTTCCTGAAAAGCAGGCTAAACGACGTACCAAGCATTACTTCGTTTGCAGATAATTCTAACAAAGAACTGGCCATTAACTCGTTTAACTATCAGGATGAAGTTGTTATCCCAATAAAAGTTAATGTAGGTGTTACCGGTGAATATCAGATCGATCCGATCAACTTTAACGAGTTAGCGAACGATTTCGAATACATTGAATTCAAGGATTTGCAAACCGGTAAAATCTGGGATTTAAAAGGTTACTTCAGAGAAGCAATTCAAGTAGACGTCGATGAAAAAGATGATACCGAACGATTTGAACTGAGGTTGTCTAACCTGAAAGGAAGCGCTTCTGTTGCCGAAAATGGAGAAATCAACATCTACAAATCGGATGAACAAACGGTAATCGAGTTAGGTAACAATGACCTAAACTATCAGATTACAGTGTACAATGCTATTGGTCAAAAAGTCATGGAAACATTTAACGCTTCCAACACCGATAAAGTCTTTATCAATAATAGTCAATTGCCTTCGGGGGTAAATATTATTCAGGTAACTTCTGTTGAAGGAAACTTTACCCAAAAGTTAACTTATTAATCAACCTTTCTTTTACTTCGAACGTATTGATTGTGTAAAAGAAAAAAAAAGTTAAATTTGCCACCGACGCAATTATGAAAAGTTTAAAGAAGTTTGTATTTGTTACCCTGTTTCTGATCGCAATGAGTGTTGTTAACAATGCTTTTGCAGCAGGACCTCCTGGGCCACCAACTGGTGGGGGAGGCGGGCCGCCATGCTGGCCACCGCCATGTGTACCCATCGATGGGGGGATAGGCTTCTTATTGCTTGCAGGAGTTGCTTACGGCGGAAAAAAAGTTTACGATATATCGAAAGAAAAGGCTGAATAATCTTCAGCCTTTTTTCATTGCTAAACTTACCGAATAGTACTACCTTTGAGTCTCAAATTTTTATATCCTATCAAATGAATTCAGACGCAGAAATTTTCGACCTGATCCAGGAAGAATACGATCGCCAAAGGGAAGGGGTTGAGTTAATCGCCTCCGAAAACTACGTAAGCGACAACGTACTTAAGGCTCAGGGAAGTATCCTAACCAATAAATATGCCGAAGGCTTGCCCTTTAAACGCTACTACGGAGGGTGTGAAGTGGTCGATGAGATCGAAGACATCGCCAGAGAGCGGGCAAAGACCCTGTTCAACGCCGAATGGGCTAACGTACAACCACATTCCGGCTCTCAGGCTAACGCAGCCGTTATGCTGGCCATTCTGAAACCCGGTGATAAAATTCTGGGATTCGACCTGTCTCACGGTGGTCACTTAACCCATGGTTCTCCGGTAAACTTTTCCGGTAAACTGTACAAAACCTGCTTCTATGGTGTAAGTAAAGAAAATGGTCGGGTAGATTACGACCACATTGAACAGGTAGCCACCGAGGAGAAGCCTCAATTGATTATCGCAGGAGCTTCTGCCTATTCACGCGATTGGGATTATGAGCGCATGCGACAGGTAGCCGATAAAGTCGGTGCATTATTGATGGCCGATATTTCACATCCGGCCGGTCTGATCGCCAGAGGATTACTTAATGATCCGATGCCGCATTGCCACGTAGTAACGACCACTACACATAAAACACTGCGCGGACCGCGGGGCGGAATGATCATGATGGGAAAAGATTTTGAAAATCCATGGGGACTGAAAACCCCGAAAGGTGAAATTAAAATGATGAGTCAGCTGCTGGATGCTGCCGTATTCCCCGGAACGCAGGGCGGACCGCTGGAACATGTGATTGCTGCTAAGGCGGTTGCCTTCCAGGAAGCGTTGTCCGACGGTTACATGGAGTATTGCATTCAGTTGATGAAGAATGCCAAAGTGATGGCCGAAGAGCTCGTGAAACGAGGTTACGGCGTGATCTCGGGAGGTACGGATAACCATTGTATGCTGATCGACCTGAGAAGCAAAGACATTACCGGAAAAGAAGCGGAGAACATCCTGGTGGAAGCCGATATTACCGTAAACAAAAACATGGTGCCGTTCGATGATAAATCACCGTTCGTTACCTCCGGTATCCGGGTTGGTACAGCAGCGATTACCACCAGAGGATTGAAAGAAGATGCCGTGATTAGAATTGTAGCGTTAATCGATAAAGTGATCACGAATAAAGACAATGAGGCCGTGCGTGAGGAAGTAAGAGCAGAAGTAAATGAAATGATGGGACAGTACCCCTTGTTTCAAATGCACAAGGCCGTAACTAATTAATATAAGGAGCATAGCATGATTAAAGCAAACGACCCTTCACTTCAATCGTGGATTCCTGTTTCGGAGCACTCGGATTTTCCGATTCAGAACATCCCTTTTGGTGTGGCAAAAACCAAAAACGGAAATGTATTTGTAGCAACCCGTATCGGTGATACCGTCATCGATTTATTCGCTGTGGCGCAACTGGATCACTTTCAGGTGATCGATGCCGAAGTGTTCAATTCGTGCAGGCTCAACGATTTCATGTTGCTTGGCAAACAAATAACCCGAAAAGTAAGGGACGAGATTTCAGATATTTTTAATAGCTCGAATGAAACGGCTAAAAACCACGAAGAACTGAAGCTGGCGTTGTATGATGCTTCCGATGTGGATATGCTCATGCCGGTTCAGGTGGGTGATTACACCGATTTCTATTCCAGTGAACAGCATGCCTACAATGTGGGTTGTATGTTCCGCGATCCGAACAATGCGCTGCTGCCTAACTGGAAATACATTCCGGTGGGTTACCACGGAAGAGCCTCTTCCATTGTGGTTTCGGGCACACCTGTTCGCCGCCCGAAAGGCCAGCAAAAACTGAATCCGGATGAACCACCGACCTTCGGACCATCCGTTCGTCTGGATTTTGAATTGGAAATGGCTTTTGTGACCTATCAGGGTAAACCGTTGGGTGATAGCATTTCTACAACTGAGGCCGATGATTACATCTTCGGGATGTGCTTGTTCAACGATTGGAGTGCCCGCGATCTGCAGGCTTGGGAATATGTCCCGCTCGGGCCTTTCCTCGCTAAAAATTTCGCTTCGTCCATTTCGCCATGGATCGTTACATTGGATGCATTGGAGCCTTTCAGGGTTCCCGGACCAGTTCAGGATCCGAAGGTGTTCCCTTATTTGGAGTATCACGGGGATAAGCACATCGACATCAACCTTGAAGTGGCCATTCAGCCGGAAGGCAGTTCCGAGAAAGTGGTATCACGGTCCAACTACAAGCACATGTACTGGAACATGAATCAGCAATTGGCTCACCATACCGTGAATGGATGCGACATCAACGTTGGTGATATGATGGCTTCCGGAACGATTTCAGGTAATGATGAAAGCGCGTACGGTTCCATGCTGGAGATCAGCTGGAAAGGAACCAAACCGGTTCAGATGCCTGATGGTAGCGAACGAAGATTTATTCACGATAACGATACCGTGATCATGCGTGGTTATGCCGAGAAAAAGGGCATTCGTGTGGGCTTCGGGGAAGTGTCTTCCAAAGTATTGCCAACGAATTAGTTCTTACGTTAATTCATTTGTCGATTTGAGTGGCTTCAAAAGGAGAATGACATCCTGAGTTTATCGAAGGGAATGTCATCCTGAGCACGTTTTGCGAGAGCAAAAGCCTCGAAGGGTTGTCCAAATAATGACCATATCGGGAAACCAGTCAAAAATCACTCACACACATAAAAAAAAGCCGCTTGAGAAAGCGGCTTTTTTTTATGTGTTGATTCGGTTATCAATAATAATAGCTGTCGTGCATCCCGGCTTGCGAAACGGCAAAACCGATAATCAAAAAATAAATGATGAAGTAGATGACAGCCAAAGCAGAAAGGCAAACGCCGATGATGCCGCAGATTTTACCCGCTTTCATGTTGTTGTACGAGCTTTCCGTAAAAGTTCCCTGCGGATAAGCTTCGTAGGTAAGGCGGGCTTTCTTGCTCATCACCAGTGAGGTGATACCCAGGCCAAGGCCTATGAATCCGGTACACCAGCAGGTGGCAATAGAACAAATCCCCAACACCAGAATGGTGGTGCTGTTTGGGAGGGTCATCGGAGTAGTTTGCTGTTGTTCCATGTTCTTAATAACCTGAGTTCATCATCTCACCCCATGGCATAGCACTAAACATAGCGCCATAGAAGCTGATGATAACAATGAAATAAATCAAGTATAAGCTGGATAAGCAAAGACCGATAATGGCACAGATCTTACCTGCTTTCATGTTTTTAAAAGAACTCTCTGTGTATGTTCCGGGAGAGCTGGCATATAATTTTCCGGCTTTGCTGGCCATAACAAGGGCAACAATACCTAAAGCTGCACCTACGATTCCGTAGCAAAAACAAAATACGATTGATAAAATTCCCAATACCAGTACACCGGTAGAATTCGGTAACGACTGCTGATTGATCGGGTTGGTTACTTCCTGATTTTCCATAATAATAGTTTTTTTTAGTGTCGTAAAATAACTAAAATTTAAGTTTAGTTAGACAAATTGGTTTGAAAATCATCTTCCAATTGGCGGTACTGTGCATCACCGAAGGCAAGAATAGGTAAAAAGACTATTGGTAACAGGACAATCCCTACGGTAAATCCTTCACTGTAACCGAAACGTTTTACCACCCGGTTCCAAATCCAGATTTGGAAAACAATTCCCGCATAAGGGATCAATACCAAGGCACCCCACCATTCCGGTTTTTGTGCCATTTTTGCCAGGATAAACATGTTGTAAATCGGGACAATTCCGGTCCATCCGGGATTACCGCCTTTCTCTACAATTTTCCATAAACAGATCATCATGAACGCGATGAGTCCGAACGCGATTAGCATGACAATAAAAAATACTCCAGCCATAAATCAAAAAATTTAAAAGTGAATAAAAAAAGCTCCGATTGCTCGGAGCTTTAAATATAGAACAAATTGCTCTTTCAGGCAATTATTAGTTCATGTGTTTTACGTTCAGGTAGTAAAGAACGATAAATACGATTGGCATAACCAATGCTCCAATGCTGAAAGCATAGATAGAACCCATGATCATACCTACAACGTTTGCACCGGCGTACAACATGAAACCTTGTTTTTTAAGTTTCCACATTTTGATTACACCGATCAGGGATACAATGATTGTAATTAAACCTACAATAATGTATGCCCAGGTCATACCAGCGCTTGGCCCCATAGAAGCAGCTTCTGATACTCCTTCAAGACCTTCCAGACTTCCAACAGCAGCTGTAGCAACACCCATAGCAGTAATTAAACCAACGAACGCGATGATTCCAAAACCTGCAGAGATGAATGATAGAATACATAAAACTGTTAAAAATACTGGTCTTTTTCCACCAGCTGCTGGAGCAGCATTTTCAGTTGATTGAGTAGTTTCTTCTGACATAATTTAAATTTTAGTTAAACAATTCTTTTTATAATTTTTAGTTTGATTTTTGAGCAATATAGAAAGATTATCCTTACATCACAAGTTTTATCGATCAAATGTTATTAACAATCTACTGTTATTAGTTAATTATCGAAGATATCGTCATAATGATGAAAGTTCAATCAATTAATAGTTAGCTGGTTAGCCAACAGGCGAAATGTTGCTTGTCGTCTTTCTTAACAATTTCATAATCTTTGAATCCGGTTCGTTTGGCGCCCTTCGGGAATTTGATCTTGCAAATGGTGCCCAGTTCGCGTTTTACCGAAATGGCAATCTCATCTTCGATGAAGTAATTGCACCAGTGTGTAAAATCCGTATTGATTCGAATGCCATTGATGGCGATGATCTCATCACTGATGCTCAGTCCCAGTTCTTCAGCGATCGAATCAGGGTAAAGGTTATCCACGATGCATCGGCCATTGTCGGTTCTCACCTTAATTCCCAGGCCGGCTTCATGGTGATTTTTACTTGGCGTAACCTTCATTTCGCAGCCGATATAAGCCAGCGCATCTTCCAGGTAGGGCGTATAATCGGCCGTACCATGCAACAGGTTGTTGTAGATGCCGTCGTAACTGGCTCCGGCAACTGTCGAAACAACCTGTTTGTAGTCTTCGTCTGAAACGCCTTTTCCTTGTTGGGCAAAATCCTCATACAGGGTACGCATCACATCTTTCAACGAGCGCTCATTATTCGTGTGTTTCAGGATAAATACATCCGTAATAAAAGCAATCAGAGCACCTTCCGTATAGATGGAAACCTTCCTGCCGGGATTTCCTTTTACATACCCGTCGAGCCAGGTATCGAACGACGATTGAGCAACAGAGTAATTATGAATCCCGAAATTATTGTAGTGCCTTTCCAGCAGTTGGTTAAACGTTTTAGCGTACTGCGACCAGTTGAAAACCTCTGCTTGTAACAGGAATTTATCCCCATAATAGGTAGTCACCCCTTCGTCCAGGTAACCTAAATACGTATAATTTTCCTGGGTATAATCATAAGGATGCATTTCGATCGGCCGGATTTGCTTCACGTTCCAGGCATGATACAGTTCGTGCGAACTCACCCCCAGCAGTTCGTCGTACCAGCCTTCGGGTTTCATGATGTCGTACGAAGGCCCTAAAGCAATAACGGTAGAATTGCTGTGTTCCACACCATGGTAATTGCGGTAGGTCAGGATCTGAAACAGGAAGTGGTAATCCTTGGTCGGGAATCCGCCAAAAGCTTCGATCTGTTTCTCAATGAATTTGCTGTAGTCCTGTTCCAGTTTCTCAAAATCGGGTTTGCATTCTCCCTGAAACCAGAAATGGAAATCCACTTCTTTTAATTTAAAGGAGTAATGTTTTAATGTCGGGCTGGCAATGAACGGACAATCGACCAGTTCATGAAAATCCCGGGCAACAAGTTCGTGTGGATGCACTTTGGTCATGCCGGTCCCCACTTCATAGTCGATCGGTAGTTTCAGAATCAGATCGCACGCTTCATTTTCCCTTCCGGGAACGTAGAGGAAGCAATTCACCCCATTAATATAAAGTTGTTTGTCGTCGAGGTAGGACGAACCCGCATTGATCTCGGCGGCAAAATAATTGTATTTGATGTGGATGGTTTGAGCACCGTTGGTTTCCACTTCCCACAAGTCTTTTTTGAGTTTGCGGGCGGCCAAAGGCATGCCCGAAGCATCGAAAGCATTCCATTTTTGGACGTTCTTGGCAAAATTCCCCAATTCATAACGCCCCGGGCGCCAGGCCGGTAACTGTACCTGAAGCTTGTCGGAGGCTACATTTTCGATGATGTATTCAATATCAATGTAATGTTTGTTGGGTTGCTGATAAGAAACAATGTATTTCATGTGATACGTTGAATGTTGAAGGTTAAAAGTAAAAAGATATTTCCTTTCATCGCATAGACTATGGTAAAACTTATAAACTTCCCGGACTAACAACTTGTTTACCGGTAAATTAATGTTTAGTTATTCAGTTTATTCGTTGTTCAGTTTTATAGTTGACTAAAGTTGCCAACTGAATAACTTAGAAACTTCCATACGGAATAACTGCATAACTGCATAACTCACATTCAGTTTAACTTTCTACTTTACAAACTTTCCAACTTTAGACTTTTTAACTAAATTCGCATACTTAATTAAGATAAAAAACAAAAAGATATGAGTTACGATGTTATAGTAGTTGGAAGTGGTCCGGGTGGTTATGTTACTGCGATCAGAGCTTCCCAATTAGGTATGAAAACTGCGATTGTAGAAAAAGCTGAATTGGGTGGTATTTGTCTGAACTGGGGTTGTATTCCAACAAAAGCACTCTTAAAAAGTGCGAATGTATTTGAATACATTAACCACGCTGCCGATTACGGCATTAACATTAAAGATGCAAAAGCCGATTTTCCGGCCATCGTAAACAGAAGTAGAGAAGTAGCTGCAGGCATGAGTAACGGGATCCAGTTCCTGATGAAGAAGAACAAGATCGACGTAATTGCCGGCACGGCTAAAGTGAAACCGGGTAAAAAAGTAGACGTAACCGACGATAAAGGAAAAGTAACCGAATACGGTGCTAACCACATCATCATCGCTACCGGAGCTCGCTCCAGAGAATTGCCGAACCTGCCTCAGGACGGGAAGAAGATCATCGGCTACCGCGAGGCTCTGGTACTCCCCAAACTGCCTAAAAAAATGGTGGTTGTCGGATCCGGTGCTATCGGTGTTGAGTTTGCTTACTTCTACAACGCCATGGGTGTTGAAGTGACCATCGTGGAATACATGCCGAACATCGTTCCGGTTGAAGACGAAGAAGTATCTAAACAACTGGCTCGTTCCTTCAAGAAACAAGGGATCAATGTGATGACTGATAGTGCAGTGGAGAGTGTGGATACCGCCGGTGCAGGATGCAAAGTGAAAGTAAAAACCAAAAAAGGAGAAGAGATCATCGAATGTGATATCGTACTGTCTGCCGTAGGTATTAAACGTAATCTGGAGAACATCGGTCTGGAAGAAGTAGGTATTGCTACGGATAAAGACATCATCATTACGAACGATTATTACCAAACCAACATCCCTGGGCATTATGCCATCGGTGATGTGGTTAAAGGGCCAGCCCTGGCTCACGTAGCTTCTGCAGAAGGCATCATCTGCGTAGAAAAAATTGCAGGCATGCATGTAGAACCGCTGGATTACGGCAACATTCCAGGTTGTACGTACTGTGCGCCTGAAGTAGCTTCCGTAGGTATGACGGAGAAAGCGGCTAAAGATGCCGGATACGAGATCAAAGTAGGTAAATTCCCGTTCTCTGCTTCCGGAAAAGCGAAAGCCGCTGGCCACAGCGACGGGTTCATTAAACTGATCTTCGACGCAAAATACGGTGAGTTGTTGGGCGGACATATGATCGGTGCCAACGTAACCGAAATGATCGCCGAGATCGTAGCTGTCCGTAAGCTGGAAACTACCGGACATGAGCTGATCAAGACCGTTCACCCGCATCCGACCATGAGTGAAGCCATCATGGAAGCAGCAGCTGCTGCCTATGATGAGGTGATCCATATGTAATGTGTTTCATCCCGTTCCGGTATTTATCGGGAGGAGTTAAAGGATGATCGTGATATAAATTAAAATCCCGCTTTTTGGAGCGGGATTTTTTTTATCCGAATAAAAGTCCCACCTTTGCACCCGAAACGCCAAATTGGTAACCTTTCTTAGCGATTAAGTCCCGCGGAACTGTTTATACCGATTCGGTATAAATTTTAACTATGACATTTGAAGAATTAGGCTTAAGTAAAAGCATACTTAAAGCCGTTAAGGAGATTGGTTTTGAACAACCCTCCGAAATCCAGGAAAAGTCCATCCCTGTATTGCTGGACAATGAACGTGATTATGTAGGACTGGCTCAAACCGGTACCGGTAAAACAGCAGCCTTTGGTCTGCCGATGATCCAGCAGATCGATCCGGATTACCGGGCCATTCAGGCTTTAGTGCTCTGTCCGACCCGCGAACTCTGCCTGCAGATCGCCAACGAACTCGAAGCTTACTCCAAGTATACCGAAGGGGTCAATGTGGTAGCCGTTTATGGTGGCGCAAGCATTACCGATCAGATCAGAAAAATTAAAAAAGGTGTAAACATCGTGGTGGGGACACCCGGGCGAACCATCGACCTGATCAACCGAAAAGCACTGAGCTTCGACAGCGTATCCAAACTCGTATTGGATGAAGCCGACGAGATGCTCAACATGGGCTTCCAGGAAGACATCGATGAGATCCTGAAATCCACTCCACCTTTCAAACGTACCTGGTTATTCTCAGCTACCATGCCGAAAGAAGTGGAAAAGATCGCCAACAACTACATGGAAGATCCCTTTAAGATCACCGTGGGAACCAAAAACAGCAGTGCGAAGAACATCGATCACCGCTATTGCCTGGTGAATGGCCGTGATAAATATTATGCCCTGCGTCGTTTCATCGACGTATATCCGGGAATGTTCGGTATCGTCTTTACCAGAACCCGTAAGGAGGCCAAAGATGTGGCGGAAAAGCTGATGAACGATGGCTACAATGCCGATGCGTTGCATGGCGATTTGTCGCAGGCACAACGGGATACCGTAATGGGGAAATTCAGAAAGCGGAACCTCCAGGTTTTGGTTGCAACGGATGTGGCGGCACGAGGAATCGACGTAGATGATGTAACGCATGTATTTCATTACGAATTGCCGGATGAGATCGAAAGCTACACCCACCGGAGTGGTCGTACGGCCAGAGCCGGTAAATCCGGGATGTCCATTGCCCTGATCAGCCCGACCAAATCGAGCCGCATCAAGCTGGTGGAAAAGCAGATCGGGAAGAAGCTGGAACTGATCAAAGCACCGACCGGTGAAGATATTTGCGGTGTTCAGCTCATGAATCTGATTAAAAATGTACAAAACGTGGAGGTGAACGAACGGGGCATTGCACCTTATGTAGCCCAAATTCACGAACACCTCAAGGATTTCTCGAAAGAGGAACTGGTAGAACGGTTTGTATCGGTAGAATTCAACCGTTTCCTGAAAGCCTATCAAAAAGCAGGCGATATCAATGTTGATCCGGGTAAAGTGCGTAAAGGACGCGATCGTGATGAAAAACCATCGAGAGGCGGGCGAAGAGATTCCGATGCCAATTCGAACCGGGTGTTCATCAACGTGGGGAAAATGGATGGATTCGAAAACAAAGGACAATTACTTGGGTTTATCTGCAATCACTCCGATATCGAAGGAACTTCTGTCGGGAAGATCGACCTGTTCGACAGCTTCTCTTTTTTAGGAATAGAAGAGGAGTCCGGTCAGCAGTTAATCGAAAAGATGAATGGTAAACGCATTGAGAACCGCGACATCCGCGTGGAATTTTCCGACGATAAACCGAAAGGTGGGAAAAAAGGAAAACGAAAAACTGAAAGCAGAGGTGAAAGAAGAGGCGGTAAAAGGGGAGATGACCGGGGAGGAAACCGAAACTTCAAGGAAAGACGGAAGAGAAGGTAATTAACTGGCCATAAATTCTTTTTCGATCAGATCGGCCGATTTGACAACCTTCCGGCACCATTTGAGCAGGATCTCGGTACGCTCTTGCGGACTAAGCTGCCAATTGATGTCGGATTCCTTCAGGCGCTTACTGATTTCGTATAAACTAATCGCTGCAGAAACGGAGATGTTCAAACTTTCCGTGAATCCGTACATCGGTATTTTTACGAAGCCGTCGGCATGTTCCATGGCCACTTCGGATAACCCGTATTGTTCGGTTCCGAACATCAGAGCTACTTTGTCATTCAACGGCAACGAGCTTACCAGGCAATCGTCGGTATGCGGTGTAGTGGCATACACTTTAAATCCTTGGTTTTTGAGGGTGTTGATGCAATCAACGGTATTGTTTTCGAGCTTGTTGTATTTATGCAGATCGATCCATTTCGATGCACCCATAACCACTTTTGGGTTTACGTTGTAGGCATAGTTGTTTTCGATGATGTGTACATCCTGAATTCCGAAAACATCGCATGAGCGGAGCACGGCACTTGCATTGTGCGGTTGGAAGATGTCTTCCAGTACAACAGTAACATGCCTGGTCCGTTCGGCAATGATGCGTTCAAACAAACCTCTTTTGTTCTCGGTAACAAAAGGAAGTAAATGGTCGAGGAGTTGTTCCTGTTTGGTCATGCTGTAAAACAAAAAGGCTTCCCGCAAGGAAAGCCTTTTTGGTAATTCTTAGGTCAGAATTAGTTAACTGCTTTAGATAAAGCAGCTCCTGCTTTAAATTTAGCAACTTTTTTAGCGCCGATTTTGATAGTAGCACCAGTTTGTGGGTTTCTACCAGTTCTAGCAGCTCTTTTAGAAACTGACCAAGTACCGAATCCGATCAAAGAAACTTTACCACCTTTTTTCAAAGTAGAAGCTACGTTTCCAGTTAAAGATTCTAAAGCTCTTTTTGCATCAGCTTTTGACAAGTTTGCATCTTTAGCAATTGCATCGATTAAATCTTGTTTGTTCATTTTGATTGATTTTAAGTTAAACAATTAAATTTCTTCTATTAACTGCTAACAAATATAGACCAAATCACTATTTACGCAACTTTTAGCCTTAAAAAACGCCGATTTTGTTGATAAATAAGGGTTTTTGTTAATAACTACGGCTGAAACCCTTGATGAATAAGGCTTTCAGGAGAATCGGGGGCAAATCAATACCCTTTGTCTTTCGTGAAAACGCGCTTGTCATTTTCATCGAAAATACGGTCGCTCCCATCAAATTCCGGAGCTTGAACGGAAATTACTTTCATGGCATTTTCGGAGAGAACATCCAAAGCGTGGAATGTGTTTTGAGGTATTCTGAAATAATCACCGGGGCCGATCTTGAACGTAGATTCTCCTACGGTCATGTTACCTTCTCCGTCAAGAACGTAAATTAACTCGGAATGTGCGGCATGTTTGTGTGATTTGACACCTTTCTTAACCCAGATCATAAAGGTGGTGGAATTTCCATCCGTATCCAGTTTTTTTACATGGATGTTGTCGTATTCGGTTTCAGGTTGCAGTTCGCTCAGGTTTACCGCCTGCTGTCCGAAGAGCCCGGTACATATGAATAGGATCAGGGTAAGGAATAATACACGCATGATTACATTTTTGAATTCACATAGTCGATCACTCCGGCTTCAATCGCACAGGTTTTCTGGTAGATGGCTTCACTCCGTTTGATGATGTCTTCGGCAAATACCCTGTCTTTGAGGTCCTTCGCATTGATCTTCACATTGAAGTAGGCTCCGGTTACGGCTGTTTTGGCGCATAAGATACCCACGGCGCTGTCCGATAAAGAACTTTGCATACCATCCTTCAGCATGGCCTGAGCCACTTCCATGGAGTTGTAAGCCGTTTCCATTACTTTAAAAGGGACTTCGGTGGCATATTTGGTGGCATCTTCAATGGCCTTTGCCCGAAGTGCCTTTTCTTCTTCGGTATCTTTCGGCATCCGGAAGCCCTCGATGATCTTATTAAAGGCATTCGTATCCTCATCAACTAAATGCAATAAGGTATTCTTATAGGTCTGGCCCTTCTCTGCCCAGTTGGAGAACTCTTCCCAGCGCTCATCCCAGCCCGCTTTGTGGCTGGATAAATTCGCAACCATCGTCCCTAAAGCAACGCCAAGGGTGCCCACATAGGCGGAGATTGATCCGCCTCCCGGAGCCATGGATTCGCCGGCAGTCTCATCGGCAAAATCGGCCAGATTGAAATCGATCAGTTTCTTTTGCTGATCGTCTTCCAGCATGTATTCGATGATCTTCTCTTTGGGGTTGAAAGGCTTTAATTCGTCCAGACCAAGCGACTTGATCGCGATCTTGATCTTTTCAGCCTCAGAGCAACCTAAACTTCTTTCCTGTTTACGTAAAAAGTAATCCGCAGCATCCAGCATGGCTTGTCGTGGAATTAAACCGACCAGTTCGGAGCCGGTAACACGCAAACCTCTTTCTTCGGCTACCTTGCAGGTCTCATCGAAAGCCACGTGCATGGAGGTGATGCTGATGTTGGTCAGGTTGTATGAGATTTGAGCCACACCGTATTCTTCAATGTACCAGCCTATTCCTTTTACGGCTTTCAGTTTACCCGGAATACGAACCGGTTCGCCATTTTCGTCAAGTACTTTTTTACCGTTTGGTTTCCCGTCTTCGGTCTTTACACGGCCGGCTTCACGGATATCGAAAGCAATAGCATTCGCTCTTCGTGTAGAGGTGGTATTCAGGTTGATGTTGTATGCGATGAGGAAGTCGCGGGCACTGATGGCTGTAGCTCCGGTGGTTTTCACACGATCATTGAATTCGGCCGGACCGAAATCCGGTTTCCATTCGGGTTTGGTCAGTTTCTCTTTCAGGCCTTCATATTCACCGGAACGGCAATTCGCCAGGTTTTTTCTCTTGGGTTCCTGGGCGGCATTTTCATAGCAGTATACCGGAATACCCAATTCTTTCCCAACGCGTTCACCGAGTTTGTGGGCATACTGGGCGGTTTCTTCCATGCTGATTCCGGCAATGGGGACCAATGGACATACGTCGGTAGCACCGAATCGAGGGTGTTCGCCCGAGTGTTTGCTCATGTCGATCAGCTCACTCGCCTTTTTGATCAGCAGAAAAGCGGCATCGATCACAGGCTGCGGTTCACCCACAAAGGTGATCACCGTCCGGTTTGTTGCCTTACCCGGATCAATATCGAGCAATTTTACACCTTCAACAGTCTCTACAACAGATGCAATGGCTTTGATCTTGGCTTCATCTCTCCCTTCACTGATGTTGGGAACACATTCGATTAATTGTTTGTTCATGGTCTGTAAATTTGAAGAACAAATCTAATCATCCTCGATAAATCTTCAGGATAATTCAGGCTAATTTTTCCACAGGTTTTGAAAAGAAATTTTACGCGATCGTCTTCTCCCTGTAGGCACTTACAAAGAGAATGTTGCCAAGATCGGGGTACTTGTTAAAGGTCACTTCACTTTCCTGTTCAATGTGTTCACTGTTGTAACCCACAATGGTCAGGTCGGCATCAGCCGATTTGTCGTTGATGATCTTGTCGATCTTTTCTTCTTTCTGTTGCGGGATCAGTTGAATGTTGGTCGGTGAGATCGGCAGTCGGCCCTGCTGAACCAACTCAAGCAACTTCGCTTCGGCTTGCAGGCGCTCCTTCGGTTTGTAGGTCGAGAAGATGTTGATCACGCCGTCTTTCCATTCGGGATGGCCAAGCATGATGTAACTCAGGAGGATCATCAGGTTGGCATTCTCAAAATCCGAAGGCCGGATCCAGATGTGGATGTTCTTCTTGTAACCAAAACCTTTAATGGTGGAACGTAAGATGCACACGTCGAATTCCGTTGCCCGTAACAATTGATAGTGTTGGATGGCATCGTTCAGGCTTTCGCGCTCGTCGTGTGTGAACTCGAACAGGATCATGTTGTTGCCTTTGCCACTTACGCCGGAAAGCTGGATCACCTGGGCAATCGCAGAGGTGTACGAAGGACTGATGATCGTGTCGAGGTAAACTTTGCTTTTTACACCTTCGTTGAGGGTAAGTAAACGGCGCATTACCTCTTTCGATTCCTGATAGGTTTCTTTAGACAGGAAGCCGTCAATAAAATGGATGTAAGTACCAAAGCCGTACTTATGCGACAGCCATCGAAGCAAATCGAAGGCCGAGCGTCGTTTAAATGAATCTTTGGAAACGGATATGATGAAAGGCCGCCATTCCTGCTCCACGAGTTCGGTATCTCGTTTTTGAATAAAGATCTGGAACTGCCGGCTCAATTGGAAAAGAACCCCTTTAAAGAGTTTTTGTATCCCTTTTCGTCCTTTGTTGACGTTCGTGATCCAAACATAGATGAGTACCATGATGATGGTGGAAGCCAGCGCGTATGTGAAATCCATTTTAAACATGAGCCAGAAGCACAGGATGGCTCCAAGCAAGGATAGGTACCAGCGCGATTTGAATGTCGGGCGGTAGGAAGGGTCGGCGGCAAATTGTTCCAGGAAAGAGATCAGGCAGATGATGCCGTAGGTGATCATGAAGAACATGGAGATGATTCTCGCAACGGTGTTGATGTCGCCCAGGGCGATGAAAACAAATCCGATAATGCAGGTGATCAGCAAAGCATTAAAAGGTTCTCCGTCGCGGCTTCGGCCTTTAGCCAGCCAGCCGTTAGCCTTACCGGGAAAGATCTTGTCGACTCCCAGGGCCTGAAGTGTTCGCGGGGCAACCATGATGGAGCCCAGTGCAGAGGAAATGGCAGCACAACCCAGTCCGATCGGTATGATAGGTCCCCAGAGGGCGATATCGCTCATCACCATTTGATCGGTGGCAAGATCCCATGTCGGGGCTGAATAGAACAACTTAATGGCTACCGAAATGTAGATAACGATTCCGACAACCGTTGCCCAGATCGTTCCGCGCGGGATGGATTTCTTGGGGTCTTTCAGGTCGCCTGATAAGCCGAGCCCTGCAGCGATTCCGGTAAAAGCCGGGAAGATGATCGTAAACACATAGAAGAAACTGTCGGGGTTACGAACCGTTTTATAAAAATTATTGCCGTTGGGGGCGTTGGATTCTCCGAGGAAGAACATGCCTAAAGAAACGGCTAAAATGAAAACAACGAAATAGAGGGCTTTTACACCGATATTGGCTCCTTTGGAGAGCATGAGCAAGGTGAGGAGGAGCATGAAAATACTTCCTAACAAGCGTTTGTCTTTTATCCACATGGGAACGTAAATCATGGTCTCCAGCCAGTCGAAGAGTGGTCCCAGGGCTTCCACGAAAGCAATGATATAGAAAGCCACGCTGATGGCCTGGGAAAGAAACAGGGTGATGCCGATGGTGGCTCCGATGTTAAGTCCGAAGGACCGGGAGATCATGTAATAGGCGCCGCCGCCTTCTACTTTCTGGTTGGTGGCGATTTCAGCAACCGCCATGGCAGTAGGAATGGTAACCATGTGGCCGATTATGATGATGGCCAGGGCACCGATCAACCCGACGTGTCCGACGGCATAGCCGAAACGCAGGAAAAGGATGGCCCCCAGGATGGTTGAAATGGCGGTCATAAAGACCGGAAGGGTGCCCATGGTGCGCAATGATGGTATCTTACTACTCATAGCAACAAATATAGCGATTTGCCTGTGATGTATGACTATTATCATATGAATGTGGATTAATTTGACTAACTTTGTCAAAACTTTTGAAGATGTCAAGGTTTAAGAATCAGGTACATAAACAAGAACTCGAAGAAGTTACGTTTCTGAAAAAGATCACCACTTCTCACTTTAATTATTGGTTTGGCTACGCGTCCAACTTGTCGTTGGTCGTTTGGTTAAATACCCGGGCATTTCATGAGGGGCAATCGTTGCTTACGTGGTATGAGTGGATTTACATTCCCTTTGTTGGGTTGTTTGCCTGGACTTTCCTGGAGTATTTGTTACACAAGTATGCTTATCACGTGTGGAAATCGCCGTTTGAGCGAGGGCATATGATGCACCACGACCGGCCTTATGACCTGATGGGGGTGCCATGGTATGTGACGTTGGTGGCCATGGTCGGGATTTATTACGGCTTGTCTTATTTTCTGAATCCGGCCCATACGGCGATTTATATGGCGTATATCTGGTTGGGGTACATCGGGTATTGTATCGTTCATCATGCCATCCATCACTGGAAATTTGAGAACCGATTATTCAAAAAATTAAAGCGGCATCATTACATTCATCATGCCCGTGACGACAAGAATATCGGCATTGTTACCACCTTTTGGGATGTAGTGTTCAGGTCGCTGGAGAAATAAAAAATTCCCTGAAAATTTCTTAAAGTAAAAAGTATAACTATATTTGCAGCCGCGAAAACAAAGCTCGGGGTGTAGTCCCGTAAAAATTACGGGATAAACTCCACCCGGAACCGGACTACAAAACGGTTTTGGAATGAGCGCACTTCGGGGTGTAGCGTAGCCCGGTTATCGCGCCTCGTTTGGGACGAGGAGGTCGCAGGTTCGAATCCTGCCACCCCGACAAAAACCAACGCAAGTTGGTTTTTTTATTGGTAAGGTCGCGTAGCTCAGCTGGATAGAGCATCTGCCTTCTAAGCAGACGGTCACAGGTTCGAATCCTGTCGCGATCACCAGAGAATAAAAGCTCGCACACACGTAGTGTGTGAGCTTTTTAGTTCCGAAGAGAGCTGAGCTTGCTCAGGCGAACGGGAAGGAACTAAAAAGCACAAAACGCAAAGCGTTGAGCTTTTATTTCGACCTTGGATAAGTTAGGATCACGAAGTAATCCGGCAAAGTCTAAGCGGGAGGAAGAAAAAGCGTTGAGCTTTTATTTTGACCTTGGATAAGTCAGGATCACGAAGTAATCCGGCAAAGTCTAAGCGGGAGAAAGAAAAAGCGTTGAGCTTTTATTTTGACCTTGGATAAGTCAGGATCACGAAGTAATCCTGATTAGTTGATCAGTTAAACAGTTGAGGAGTTATTTCAGTTATAACTTCAGAAACTAAAAACGGATTAACTGTAAAACTTTATAAAACACCCAGAAGGGTGGCCGAGTGGTTTAAGGCGCACGCCTGGAAAGCGTGTTGGCGGCAACGCCTCGAGGGTTCGAATCCCTTCCCTTCTGCAACAAAAAAAGCTCCTGAAAAGGGGCTTTTTTTATGCGAACAGGCGCGTAGAATTTATTCTTAAGCGACTGGGAGCATATAAAAAGAAGCGATGTAATCGCTTTTTTTAGTTGACAATCCCCTTCCGGGATCACGTCAGTAATCCCTAAAGAGTTCAAAAGTATAAAGTAATTAAAGAAGCGATGTAATCGCTTTTTTTTAGTTGACAATCCCCTTCCGGGATCACGCCAGTAATCCCTAAAGAGTTCAAAAGTATAAAGTAATAAAGAAGCGATGTAATCACTTTTTTTAGTTGACAATCCCCTTCCGGGATCACGTCAGTAATCCGGATTCGTTTGAAATTTGTTTTTTTGGCTTTGTAATTTGTTGCTTTTACAGTAACCTGACCATTATCATAAATCCATTTGACAACCATCATTAGGATAAGGCGATTCCTTTAGGTAATTTAGAGGTAGAAAAACAATTAATACACTTAACTATGAAAAAGATTTTAGTACCTACTGACTTTTCGGACACAGCTGACAAAGCCAGAGATTACGCCGTACAGATCGCACAGATGATCGATGCGGAAATTGTATTGCTGAATACTTACCACATTCCTTATGCCGGTGCAAGTGCCGGAACATTGGTGAATGTAGACGCGATGGCGCTGGAAGATTCGCAAAAAAACATGAAAGAACAACTGGAATATGCCAGATTGAACTTCTCAGATGTAAAATTTTCTACCGTTTGCTCACCGGGTCTGTTAACCGATAGCGTAAAAGAGTTGGTGAAAAAAGGCGGATATGACCTGATCGTGATGGGAACCACCGGAACATCGGGGATGATTGAGAACTTCCTCGGAAGTAATGCTTCTTCCCTGATCGGGGCCGTTAAAACACCGATTATTACGGTTCCTGCTAAGGCTTCACTTTCATTGCCCAAGCGCATTGTGGTGGCGAACGACCTGACCGATTCGGGAGAGGGTCAGCTTTATTCGAGCCTGAAAGCGATCGCCGGAGGCAATGATGCGACCATCGACTTCCTGTTTGTGGTAGATGATGAGGCGCAGGCCAGCCGGAAGATCGAGCACCTGAAAGCCGCAAAATTTGACGAAGAATTTGATACCAGTTACCATCCGTTCCACTTCAAGGAAAGTCATGATGTGGAAGCCGGGATACTGGAATACCTGAAGGAAAACGAATTTGACCTGCTGGTTGTCGTAACCCACCAAAGAAATTTCTGGGAGAAACTGGTAGATAAGAGTGTGTCCAAATCGTTGGTGAAGCATGCCGAAATTCCGATTTTGGTTCTTGCCGACTGACGATTGATAGTTAGGTGGAAGCCCCTTGAGCAATCAAGGGGCTTTTTTTTCGTTATACCATCAGTAGTGTAATCATGAAGTATCTGGTGTTAATAGTGGCTCTGATGGCTTTTTCCCATTCTTATTCACAAGTTCTGGATCCGGCAAACCATTATCAGGTCGAAGAGTTGCCTCAGGTGAGAGCCAGTGACGTGATGTGGCACAGGAGACTTTGGCGGGAAATCGATTTAACCGAAAAGGTAAATCAACACCTTTATTATCCTCCGAAATCGGAAAATAGAAATTATGCATTATTTGATCTATTGTTTCATCAATTAAAAAAAGGTGTGATAAAGGCGTATGGTATTGAAAGTGATGATTTTAAGAAAGAATTATCGATGTCTGAAATTATCGGGTTGACAACAGATACGTTATTGGTAAACGGTAAAATTGTTACACAAGAAGTGGATGGAAAGGATATCGTGAAGTTGTGGTTGAAGGAAGATTGGTTTTACAATTCTAAATACTCCAGAATTGAAGTTCGGATCATCGGGTTATGTCCGGTTCGAATCAAGAAGGATAGGAATGGAAACATACTGGGATACCAGCAATTGGTCTGGTTCTATTTTCCTCATATTCGACATGTTTTGGTTAACTATGAGGCGCTCAAAAAACAACAGGCCGATGATCCCAGAGTTTCATTTGATGATGTTTTCGTGAAGCTCCGCAAGTTCAATAGCTACATCATTTTGAACAAAGTGGATCAATTGGAAAAAGTACGGGAAAACAAGACCGAACTAGATGTGCTGTTGGAAAATCAGGAAACAAAAGTGTATCTCTTCAATGAGAAAACAATGCTTTGGGAGTAGCTAAACAGTCTCAAGCACCTTGTGTCCCTCCAGGTTGTCGATGCCCCAGTTTTCCAGTTCTTCGGTGCTCCACAATTCCGGGAAGAAGATCCGTTTCTGGTATTTCGGATGCATGTATTTCTTCCAGTCACTGCCACCGGTAGCTTCTGCGGATTTTTCTCCGCTGTCCAGGTATTTGGCTGCAGCGTTGTAGTGAGCCATTACCCATAAAACATTTACCGTATGGTCATAATGGCGCATCGCATTTACAAGGGTCACGTCTTTTTTGTCGGCCTCCGGCAAGCTCTTGAACTTGCTCCACAGGTTAACCGTATTGTATTTTTGCATGAAAACGATGAAATCATCCATATAGCGTTGCTCGAATAATTGGATTAGGGTGGTTTTCTTGCCGGTCTTATGATCTTTTCCGGCAGCCTGCCAGTACAAATGGTCGTACGCATGCGAGAAAGGCGTATTTCGGTCAATCGTAGCCCGGAAACGGATATCGATCAGATTGATCAATTCGGTTGAAGCAAATTCGATCATGCGGTATTGGGCACTCTGGAAACCACTTGCGGGTGTTAAGGTGTCACGGAATTTCATGTATTGGGCCACTTCCATTCCTTTCCCCATAATCTCGAACGAAGAGGAAAGCATGTCGAAATAACGGCTGATGCGGTTCAGTTTCTCGGCGAAGAAAGCCGTAGTCAGATCCTGGCAATCCGCCACCTGCTCGATTTCCCACAAGATCATCTTAAACAGTAATTCGTTGATCTGGTGATACATGATAAACACCATCTCATCCGGCAGGGTGGTGCGCTGAATCTGTAAATTCAACAAGGCGTCGGTATGGATGTAATCCCAGTACGTAATGGGTTTGGAGTGTAACAAGCCACTCAGATGGACATTCACATCCTGCCCGATGGCATCGTATTTCGCTTTCAGTTGATCATAGATTTCCATATCGCCTTTTTTAAGTGTTAGCCGTAAATTTATAAATCTTGACCTTTACATGCATTTTTAATGAACTGATTTTTATCAGTTCTGAATTCTTTTTCATCTTTGTGGATAAAATGAACCACCTGATAAGCATCATCATGCCTTTTAAGAATACGTCCCTTTTCCTGAAGGAAACGGTGCAATCCATACGGAATCAAACGTATGTGAACTGGGAGTTGCTGGCTGTAAATGATCATTCCGATGATGCGAGCTTTGAAATTTTAGAGCAATTTGCGCGGCAAGATTCCCGGATTCGGGTTTTTCATAATGAAGGTCAGGGGATTATACCGGCGCTGCAGACCGGTTACCGGAAAAGTTCCGGCCACTTCATCACCCGGATGGATTCCGACGACCTGATGGTGCCGCATAAGCTTGAGGCGATGCTGGCTCAACTGACGGATGTGGGGAAAGGGCATGTGGCACACGGGCTCGTGAAGTATTTCGCAGAGCATGAACTGGGTGACGGGTTTCAAAAGTATGAAGAGTGGCTGAATGCCCTCACCCGGACGGGTAGTAATTTCAATGATATTTATAAGGAATGCGTAATTGCCTCTCCATGCTGGATGGTGCATCGCGACGATTTTGAGCGCTGCGGAGGTTTCGATTCGGAGATTTATCCGGAAGACTACGACCTGGTCTTTCGTTTCTATGAGCACCAATTGACTTGTCTGCCAAGTCATGAGATTCTTCATCACTGGCGGGATTATCCCACACGAACGTCCCGGACTCACGAAAACTATGCTTATAATGTGTTTCTGGAGATCAAAGTACATTATTTCCTGAAACTGAATCACGATCCATCAAGGCCGCTGGTTTTGTGGGGGGCAGGGAAGAAGGGAAAG
Source organism: Flavobacteriales bacterium (assembly GCA_020435335.1). Lineage (GTDB taxonomy): Bacteria > Bacteroidota > Bacteroidia > Flavobacteriales_E > Vicingaceae. The sequence continues at coordinate 26,925 of JAGQZT010000088.1, forward strand.
ATTGCGGCTTCCTTGTTGTTGGAGGCGAAAATACCGTTTGCGTGGATCTGTGATAACCCGAAGAAGATCGGAAAAACCATCTACGATCAGGAAATGTTGCCCTTTCAGGTTATTGATCGGTATCCGGATGCACAAAGCATCATTACCGTTGCCAATCCGAAAGCGCAAGAGGAAGTTCAGGGGTTTTTCAAGAAAAGGGGGCAAAAACCGATGCTGGATTATTTCTTTTTCTGTTAAAAATTATGCAAGCATAGTAAGTGAGGCTAATTAATATTATGTCAGCATAATATTAATAGCAATTTTCTGAGGCAATCCACGCGGTCGTCCACGCTGCCTGAAAATTGAATCCACCCGTCAAGGAATCGATATCCAACACTTCGCCGGCAAAGAACAGTCCCGGAACCAACTTACTTTCCATCGTTTTGAAATTCACTTCGCTGAGTGTTACGCCACCGCAGGTCACAAATTCCTGCTTAAAGGTGGTCTTGCCCTGCGATTGGAATTGATCATGGGTCAAGAGGCGTGCAAACTCCTGCAAGTGCTGTTTGCTCACTTCCGCCCATTTGATCTCCGGGTCGATTCCTGCCTTTTCCATCAGGAAAGCCTTCAATTTTTTGGGTACGTCTATGGGAAGCGCATTACTGATCTTCTTAGCTGCTTCGGCCGACTTGATGCCATTCAGTAATTCGAAGGCTGTGGTTTCGGTCTCGCCTGGCAGCCAGTTCACCGTAAAGGTGAAGTGATACTGGTTCTCTTGCAGTTGACGAGCACCCCAGGCCGATAATTTCAGAATGGCCGGCCCACTCATGCCCCAGTGGGTGATGAGTAACGGTCCCTGCTCCGAGAGCTTGTAATCGTTTAGCCTGACTTCCGCCTGAGCGACCAACCCCTGCAGTTGCAAAATGGAATTCCCCGGCAGGTTGAAGGTGAACAGGGAAGGGGCGGGGTCAACAATTGTATGACCCAGATTCCGGATGAATGCATAGGCTTCAGCCTTGTTTGCTCCCCCGCTAGTGATCACCAGATTCCGGCAGGTAAAAGCTCCGTTGGAAGTGGAAACCTCAAACTGCTCACCGGACTTCGTTACCGTTTCCACTTTGGTCTGCAGGTGAAGCGCCACACCATGTTGTTCTATTTCCTTCAGGAAACAGTCGATGATCGTCTGGCTGTTATCCGTTACCGGAAACATCCGGCCGTCGTCCTCCACCTTCAGTTCCACATCGCGCTCGGCAAACCAGGCAATCGTATCGCCGGGTTGAAATTGATGAAATGGGCCGATGAGTTCTTTCTCTCCCCGCGGGTAGAATTTCACCAGTTCCCTCGGATCAAAGCAGCCGTGGGTCACGTTGCATCGTCCGCCACCGGAAACTTTTACCTTGCTGAGCAGGTTGGCGGATTTTTCCAAAACGGCAACACGCTGCTCCGGATATTTGGCGGCACAATTGATGGCCGCAAAAATGCCCGCAGCACCTCCTCCTACAATGATCGTATCGAACGGATGATTCATCAGGCAAATATAATTCTTAAAAAAATGGTTTTCCTGTAAAATTCAAAACATAATATGGTTCGCTTTCTTGGGTAGTTCCTGTTAAAAAGGCAACCTTTGTGAAAACAACTAAAACTTTAAGGTATGCAAGATTTCAATCCGGCGGATAACATTCAGGACTTACAATATTTTGGTGAATTCGGGGGAGTAAACCCGTCGATCACCGATTCTTCCACGTATACTTTCCTGCAGGCAGGAAAAATGGAGGAAATTTTCGAACACGAAATTGAGGGCTGTTACCTGTATTCCCGCCACTGGAATCCGAGCAACCGCTACCTGGCCCAGGCTCTTGCCAAAATGGAAGGAACCGAAATGGCCTCGGTAACGGCTTCAGGGATGGGGGCTATTTCCTGTGCGATCCTGCAGTTGTGCAGCGCCGGCGATGAGATCGTTTCCAGCCGGACTATCTATGGCGGAACGTATGCCTTTTTCAAAAACTTCCTGCCGAAGTTCAACATCAGAACCAACTTTGTGGATACCACGAACCTCGATCAGGTGAGGGCTGCAATTACTCCGAATACGAAAGTGATCTATTGCGAAACCATCAGTAATCCGATGCTCGCCATCAGTGATATTCGTGCGCTATCACAGGTGGCCAAAGAGAACAATTGCAAACTGGTGGTTGATAATACCTTTTCACCGATGATCTTTTCTCCTGCACGGCTCGGAGCTGATGTGGTGGTACACAGCATGACCAAGTTCATCAACGGGATGAGCGACTGTGTGGCCGGTGCCATCTGCGGAACCAAAGAGTTTATCGATTCGTTGTCAGACGTTAATGCCGGAGCAAGCATGCTTTTGGGCCCGGTACTCGACAGTTTCCGGTCGGCCAGCATTTTAAAGAATTTAAGAACCCTGCATATCCGTATGAAACAGCACAGCCTGAATGCCATGGCATTGGCAAAGAAACTGGATGCGGACGGATACACCATCATCTATCCCGGTCTGGAGAAACACCGTGAACATGAACTGATGAAAACCATGATGAATCCGGAATACGGTTTCGGAGGGTTGTTTGTGATCGACATGGGAACCCATGAGAAAGCGAATCAATTGATGGAGGCGATGCAACATGCTAACATCGGTTATCTGGCTGTGAGCTTAGGGTCTTATAAGACCTTGTTCAGTGCTCCGGGTGGAAGTACCTCTTCCGAAATTCCGGAAGAAGAACGCATCCAAATGGGCTTAACCGACGGGTTGGTTCGGGTTTCGATCGGCCTCGATAACAACATCGACCGGACTTACGAGATGATGAGCCAGTGCCTGAAGGGAATGAATTAAGGATGGTCAGGAATTACTTGTTGTCGTCAACGATCCGATTCCAGCCATCCAGGTAGATCTTCCATTCTTTGCCGATCTTTTTCCAGACGATCACGTACTTACCGCGCCAGGAGACTTCTTCGCCGTTGGCTTTACGGGTGGTACCTTCATAATAACCATAGTCGTAGGCTTCTTTTCCGGTAACGGTTATTCCCTGAGGAGTGATCTTGTGGTAAATGATCGAAACACCTTCCGGTAGTGTCCAGTAGGCTTTGATTTGGTCGTGGCCTTCAAGGATGCCTTTGTTCGGAGGAAAAAGTTTGCCATCGGGTGTGTAGGCGTTGGCAATTTGCTCGTAATCGGAAGCCATCACGTAACCGGAGAATAAGCTGATCTGTTTCTGGATAGCATGAATGTCCTTAGATTTTCCATTAAACTGTTCTTGGGCAATTACGTGGTTCAGGCTTAGGCCTGCAAGGAGGAATAGTAGGATTGTTTTACAGGGTACTTTCATTATATTATCATTTATCGTTCAGCATGGTCTGTAGGGCTATGGTGTCGGTTTTCGATTAGCCTTTTTCAGTAGTTTCAGCGTATGCTTCAGGGATCGTTTGTCTGTCCAGTCCTGGTGGCCGGTAATGATAAAATCAGGGTGGTTATACCGTTTCATGGTCTTCCGGATCGCCATTTCCCAGCTGGGCAGATTGGCATCGGCAACATAGCCGAGGTCGATGGCTTCAACACTTTTTACAAAACAGCCGCCGTACAGGAGCCGGAGTTCTTCGATCCAGATTACGATGTTGTCGCCGGTGTGCCCGTGGCCCGGAAAGTGAGTTTCAAAGGTGTAATTGCCTATGTGAAAGGTTGTGTCGGAATAAAGGATATGTTCGGCCCGGGGCTCTCCCAGCTTTTTCAGGATGGAATCCGTTTGGGAAGTGGTGTAGGTGGGAATTCCCTGTTCCCGGTAATAACCCAATCCGGCCGCCCTGTCGTCGTGCGAATGGGTGGAAATACACATCAGTACCTTTTTGCCGTGTTTGGATTGAATGCTGTCAAGAAGCGGTTGAAATTGTGTTTCGTCCCACGGCGTGTCGAACAGAATTACCCCGTTTTCGGTAACAAGGTAGAGGCCGTTTGCCGAGATCAACGTGTTTTTGAAAGGCTTGTAGGTGGTGTACACGTAGCAGTTGTCCGATATCCGTGTAATCTTCAAGGTTTGTCCCCAGACCGTACCGGAAAAGAATAGTCCGGCGGTAATCGGGATCAGGTATTTCAGGATAATCGTCTGCATCGTGTTGAAAATGATTACCGGTTGTTTTCTATGAATTCGATTTCGCTTTTCGCATGTTTCAATTCCCGGTTGGGGAGACAAATACTCGTCCAAAAATAGGCCTTGTTTGCCTCTTTGGTGCCTACGGTAAACAGGTATTTCTTCTTCTTTTTGAAGAACGTGATGCCGCAATCCGGTACACCCATGCCGGTCGCGATCCGGATGGTGTCGGTTGTTATCTGGCTGCCATAGCTTCTGATTACTGAAATGGTAATCAATTGGAATGAACGGCTTTGTGTTTTCTGGTAATCACTCAACCCGGTAGTATCTGGATAAAGCGGTTCGGTTAACGTCTCTATCCCGATGATTTTTCCGGTAAACAGCTGGTAGCTGGATTCGTCCAGATGTTTTTCCGAAACCTCCGGCAGCATTTCAAAATCCGAACAAACGCAGGCGTTAGAAGGCCATGCCGGAAATAAAGACAGGACGATCAAAAAATAGTTCAGCATCCGTTCAGGTTTCATGCTAACAAAGATAGTTTCGAAAATGGAGTTGAACCAAAGATACCGAAAAGTTGGGTTGGCAAAGCAGGAAACCCATCCGCATTTGAATCGCGGACGAAGGCAGGAATCCTACTGATCACCTTACATAAAATCGGGACTCAACTAATTTGCCTTTAATTTTTTCATTTTTTCTCCAGGAGCTCTCATCATTCATCGGAACCCATCTCCTTTCTTCAGCCCGGTAATGCCAATCTTTATCTTTTTGGTAGAACATCTGTGTATTTTTTCCTTCCACAACTTTTATGATTTCATTATCATGATAATTTATTTCATCATAGTCGGTATATGCTAGTTGAGCCATTTCCGAATATAAACCATTTAGTTTTAGCAAAATGTCGTTTATTTCAGGATCAAGTTTCTCGATTTTTAATCCTATCCGTTTGGCCTCTTTGATCGTAATCGGGTAACTGTGTGATGGGTAATCGGAGTTAAGGTGGTTGCTTATTTTTTGTGCCTTTTCAGGATCATTCATGTGGTATGATAATATTTCTGTCGTAAGTTTGATTGATAATGATGTTGCTCTGTCAACAGCACCAATTACCAGAGGATGAACATGTTTGTACAAATCCGAATAAGGGTTTAAATCTTTGGGTTGTTTGTTGTTGTTCCACAGTGTAATAACCCGGCTTAGTTCATTTTGACTGACACTTACGGTGTCATTGTACTTATCTATCGGAGATAGATCATGAGTAATAGATGTATCTATAGCGGATAAATATCCGAGAGGCCCCATTTTTATCATGTCAGCGCCAAGAACTAACATGGTTGCAGCAGAAGCACAATCTAGGGGGACAAAAGCAGTCAGTTTTTTATAATATTTTCTTAATAAATTTACGATCCTGAGAGCCCCTTCTCCGGAACCACCATCACTTTTAATGAATAAATACAAATGATCGTTTGCATCTTTGGATTTTAGAATTTCATAAAAAGCAATGATGTCTTCATCTACTATTCTACTATTTCCTGAAACCCAATAGGTTAAAAAATCACCATCAAGTTTGTTAGAAATTTCGGTAATTAATTCCTGAGTTTCATTAAAAAGTATAGGTGGTTTTTTTATGTCATTCCCTGTTTTCATCGCTTAAAGTTTTATTGTCAGTCAGACTTAAAAATTGACTGTATTTGTGTTGACGAAATTTAATAATAAAATCCGGTTTATAAGGGCCTTCATGCAAAGAATATCCACCCGTGTTCCATACGCGGCCTTTTTTGATAAGTTAAAAACTTGTCTTATGTTGAGCACAAGTTACATGGCATTAAACTTGCGCTAGCGGAGGGGTTTTTATTTTTGATCAGCCAGAATAAGTTTTACATTTTCCTGCAGCATAGGGATGACTTCTTCCCTGAACCAACTGTTCTTTTTTTGCCAGATGTTATTGCGGGGCGACGGATGGGGTAACGGGAAGTAATCGGGCCAATAGTCCCGGTAGTTTTTTACCGTATCGGTCAAGGTCTTTTGGATGTGGTTTTTCAGGTAGTACTTCTGGGCGTAATTTCCGATTAGTAAGGTCAGTTCAATGTCAGGCATGGCTTGTAGAATTTGTTGATGCCACAAGGGAGCACATTCCGGCCGGGGTGGGTAGTCGCCCGACTTTCCGGTTCCCGGATAGCAGAAGCCCATAGGAACAAGAGCAAAGGCGGTTTCGTCATAAAATGTTAGCCGGTCAACCCCCAGCCATGCTCTCAGGTTGTTGCCGCTGGCATCGTCCCAAGGAATCCCGCTGTCCTGAACTTTTTGCCCCGGAGCCTGGCCTATAACGAGAATTTTTGATTGACTGCCGGCCTGGATAACCGGTTTCGGCTCGTTGGGCAAAAAATCCCGGCAGGCTGTGCATTTTCGAACCGCTGCAAGTAAGTTATCCATGTGATATAAGTCCTCTTCTCCGCTCAAAGATACCGAAAAGTTGGGTTAGCGATTGGATTTATTCATTACTAACCCTTCGCTTTCATTGTAGATATAGTTTATAGAATCTAAAGGGATAATTTCACTTTCTTTTTGACCGGGTTTGTATATTAAATCAATGGTTTCAGCATCATAAGTCTCATATATTAATGTAGGAGGGAAATCAAAAAAAATATCCTTTTTTAATGCTCGTATTCTTAGTAATGGGATTGCTGATTCTGGATGATCAATCTTGTTAATAGCTGCTCCTAAATTGAAAAAGCCAATTTTGTTCAGTGTTGAATTGGTGAAGAGATAGGCGTCAAACCCCCATGAATATTCCGTGCCTAATTCACAGATGATAATAACGTTATTAGATTCTTTATAAAATGTCGGACGGTAAATGTAGCTTTCACCTTGTTTGTCTCCAATAAAGGAAATAGCATCGTCTTTAAGGACGATTATTCTTAATCCTTCGTTTTCTGAAGTTTCAATTTCAGGTCTTCCGATCAAAATTTTGAAGTCGGAATCCAATTCGTATGCATCTATAATTCGGTATCCGTCAAGTTGAATGTCTTCTGAAATCTTTGCAGGAAAAAACTGTTCATAACCAAACACATCGACTGCTGTTGTTAACATGAGGCCAATAAGGATTATAAGGAATGAGGTGCTTTTCATTTTGTAAACATTATCTGAAAGATACCTATAATTCACGCAATCGGAAAATGAAAATCGCTTAATGCAAAATCTTAAACACCAGTTCCTTGAGGAGTTCCCCCTGCGTGGTGGAAGCATTGTTTACGCCCTTGCTCTTCAGGTCGTAGTCGCGCAGGTATTCGATGATCTTCACCGCCTTCTTGATCGGGTAGTTGCGGGCGGCAATCTTGTAATCCTGCACAAAGAAGGGGTGCACACCCAGCGCCGCGGCCAGGCTGTTCTGCGACTGGTCCTTCGTGTAATGCACCTTCAGCACATTGGTAAAGAAGGTGTACAGCATGCTGATGGTCACCACGATCGGATGTTCCTTCTCGTTCTTCGCAAAATGGAGGATGACCTGGTTGGCTTTTAAAATGTCTTTCGTGCCGATGGCCTTGTTCAGCTCAAAATTGTTGAAGTCCTTGCTGATGCCGATGTTCTCTTCCACCACCTTGGGGTCGATGGTGCTGCCGCTCGGCACATTAATGATGAGCTTGTTCAGCTCGTTCACGATCTTGCTCAGTTCCGTACCCACAAATTCGGTGATCATCAGCGATGCCTGGGGCGTAATGGTGTAGTTGCGGTCTTTTAAAAATTTATTGATCCAGTCCGGCACCTGGTTATCGTACAGCTTCTTGGTCTCGAGGTACACGGCTTGCTTCTTCAGTTTCTTGCCGAAGCTCTTGCGGCCGTCCACTTTCTTATACTTGTAGGCCAGCACAAGGATGGTGGAGGTGGTGGGGTTGTCGAGGTAGGCTTCGAGTTTCTCAATGTCCTTGCTGAGGTGCTGCGCTTCCTTCACGATCACCACGTTGTGGTTGGCCATCATCGGGTAGCGCTTGGCCTCGCTGATCACGGTGGTCACGTCGGTCTCCTTGCCGTACAGCACGGTCTGGTTAAAGTCGCGTTCGGCCTCATCCAGCACATGATCCTCGATGTAGTCGCTGATGGCGTCAATGTAATAGGGTTCTTCCCCGGTGAGGAAATACACCGGATGGTACACTTTGTTCTTCAGGTCACGGAGTATGGTGTTGTGATCCATTAATCTTCGAACGAGAATTTCAGGTGTTTCACACTTTTTCCTTTGTTCTTGATCTCCTGCAGCGATTTGATGCCGATTTCTATGTGTGTGTTCACAAAGTTCTTGGTTACCACGGCGTCGCTCTTGTCGGTTTTCACACCTTCCGGGATCATCGGCTGGTCGGATACGAGCAGCAGGGCTCCGGTCGGGATGCTGTTGGCAAATCCGGTTACGAACAGGGTGGCGGTTTCCATATCGATGGCCATGGCACGGATGCCGCGGAGGTAATCTTTAAAGTCTTCGTCGTGTTCCCACACGCGCCGGTTGGTGGTGTACACCGTTCCGGTCCAGTAGTCGAGGTTCATTTCACGGATGGTGGTCGATACGGCACGTTGCAGGGTAAAGGCCGGCAGAGCAGGCACTTCGGGCGGAAAATAATCGTCGGAGGTACCGTCGCCGCGGATGGCTGCGATGGGGAGGATGTAGTCGCCGATGTTGTTCTTTTTCTTCAGTCCGCCGCACTTACCAAGAAACAGGCAGGCTTTGGGTTGGATGGCGCCGAGCAGGTCCATGATGGTGGCCGCGTTGGCGCTTCCCATGCTGAAGTTAATGATGGTGATGCCGTCGGCCGTGGCGTTGGGCATGGCTTTATCTTTTCCGCGGACTTCCACACCGTGTTGTTCGGCGAAGAAGTCGACATAATTATTGAAGTTGGTGAGCAGGATGTACTTCCCGAAATCTTCGAGCGGAGTTCCTGTGTAGCGTGGTAGCCAGTTGTCTACGATTTCCTTTTTTGATAGCATATGTTTATTCTAAATCTTTTTTACGTTGTTCCTTGAGTCTCTTTTACTTTGTCACCCTGAGCGGAGTCGAAGGGTTCATGATTTCTATGATGACTCTCATTTTTGCATTCGGAAAGTTCCTTAATTCGATCAAAATTATCATTAATTAAACACTCTTTCTTTTTTCTGCTCCATCCTTTTATTTGTTTTTCACAGGCTATGGCAAGATGGATGTCGTTAAACGTTTCATAAAACACTAATTTTAAAGGTCTTCGGCTATAGGTGTAAGCTTTTTTGTCGTCGCCGGAATAATGTTCACTTAATCTTCTGTCCAGGTCATTGGTTACTCCTGTATAATAACTTCCATCGGCACATAGTAAAATATAGACATAGTAGATCATGTTATTCGTTTTGGGTCTTCGACTCCGCTCAGACTGACAATTCTTCGACTCCGTTCAGACTGACAATTCTTCGAGGCTTTTGCTTTCGCAAAACGTGCTCAGAATGAACAAGTACTCCTGGTATCATTTTAAGCGGGAATTAAAAATACGAATAAAGTGCAAGTCGTGTTAAATAATTCGAACGAAGAATGCAGTATAAATTAAAATGTAAAAATTCATTTTTAATTGCCCAAATAACACCACCTTTGTGGAAAATTTTCAAGATCATGACGAAGTTCAAAGGCACGGGAGTAGCGATTGTTACGCCATTTCAGCAAGACAAATCAGTAGATTATAATGCCCTCAACAGGTTGGTGGAGCACCTCATTTCCGGTGGAGTGGAATACCTTGTGGTACAGGGTACAACCGGCGAGTCGGTAACTTTAACCAAAGAGGAGAAAGCAGCCACTTTACAGTTTATCAAAGAGGTGAATAACGGCCGTGTGCCATTGGTGTTGGGTGTTGGTGGTAACTGTACCGCTACTGTGGTGGAAACCCTGAAAAACCTTGATCCGAGCGGGTTGGATGCCATCCTGTCGGTGAGCCCCTATTACAACAAACCGACGCAGGAAGGAATCTACCAACATTACAAAGCGGTTTCCGAAGCGAGCCCGCTGCCGATCATTTTGTACAACGTGCCGGGAAGAACAAGTTCCAATATACTCGCGGCTACGACCTTGCGTCTGGCCAACGATTTTAAGAACATCATCGCCATCAAGGAAGCTTCGGGCAACCTGGAGCAATGCATGGAGATCATCAACAACAAACCCGAAGGATTTTTAGTGATCTCCGGGGATGATGCGCTGACCTTGCCATTTGTGGCAAGCGGTGGCAACGGTGTGATCTCGGTGATTGCCAATGCCTTCCCGCAAGGATTTTCGGAGATGGTAAGAGCTGCTCTGGCCGGCGATATGCCGAAAGCACAACAGCTGCATTACAAGTACTTCAGTCTGATCCACTACTTGTTTGTGGAGGGCAATCCGGCCGGGATCAAGACCGTGCTGAGCGAGCTGAACATCACCGGAGTGGATGTGCGGTTGCCGCTGGTAAATGTCAGCGAACAGACAAAAAACAAGATTAAAACCATTATGGCTTCGTATTAGGAAACCAACAACGCAACTTTGCGTTAGGTATGCTAAAACAAGCGTTATGAAACAAACAATAATCGGTGTATTGGTGCTGGTGTTCTGGTCGTGTTCAGACTACCGGGCCAGCAATCAGGAACAGATCAAACCCATAAAACAAACAACAACAGCAGGTATGGAAACAATTACATTAGGTGCCGGTTGCTTTTGGTGTGTCGAAGCCATTTTCGGAAGCATCAACGGCGTGGAAAGTGCAACTTCGGGCTATTCCGGAGGGCATGTTAAGAATCCGGGATACAAAGAGGTATGCAGCGGTACAACCGGTCATGCCGAAGTGGTGCAGGTGGTGTATGATCCCCAAGTGGTTTCGCTGGCCAAGATCCTGGAAGTATTCTTTCAGGTGCACGATCCGACTACACTGAACCGCCAGGGCGGTGATATCGGAACCCAGTACCGGTCCGCTATTTTCTACCATACCGAAGAGCAGAAAGCTACGGCTATTGCGATTTTGAACAAACTGGATATGTCCGGGGCATTCGATAAAAAGATCGTAACGGAGATCACGGCCTTTACCAATTTTTATCCGGCAGAGGATTACCACCAGGATTATTTCGAACTGAACGGCGAACAACCCTATTGCAGCAATGTGGTTCGTCCGAAGGTGGAAAAATTCAAAAAAGCATTTTCAGATATTCTTAAATAACTGTTAGAAAATTGGGAAGATAACAGAGAAAAATTATCTTTGTTCCCATGGATGCGTTATTGATAGAAGGAAAAATGACGTCACCGGCCATCGACTTTCAGGCCGGCAAGACCTTGCGGATCACCGGCCGATCCATTCCCGAGCATCCGGTTAAGTTCTATCAGCCCGTTGATGAATGGTTGGCCAAATACATCCTCACACAACCTCACAATCTCGAATTATTCATTCACCTCGATTACCTCAATACACACTCTACCGAATGTGTGCTGATCCTCTTTAAAAAGCTGGAGGCTTATAACAAGCAGACGGTTAACCGGGTTAAAGTGACCTGGGGTTTTGATGAAGATGATGAAGACATGCAGATTCTGGGTGAAGATTTGTCAACCATGGTGGAGGTGCCTTTCGATATCGTTGAGATCAAAGGTTAACCATTCCAGATTTCCCACGCTTTTTCAGCTTGTAGTTTCAGCATATCCAGTCCGTTGATCACCATGCTTTGTTTCGCTTTTCCCTTTTGCAGGAAGAGCGATTCCGCCGGATTATAAACGAGGTCGTACAGCAGGTGTTCATCGGTCAGGCAGTTGTAATCGATGGCCGGACAGGTGTCCACATTCGGGAAAGTGCCAACAGGTGTGGTGTTGATGATGAGCTGGTGATGTTTCATGACGTAGGCATTCACCTCGTCGTAGCCGATCTCATTGGAGCTGGTCGGATTCCGGGAAACGTAGAGGTAGTTGATGCCGAGTTCTTTCAACACTTGAGTCACCGCTTTCGAAGCCCCGCCCGTACCGAGGATGAGTGCCCGTTCGTGGGTATTTTTCAGGAAGGGTTGCAACGAACGTTTAAAACCGTGGTAATCGGTATTGAATCCCTTGAGTTTCCGGGAAGCCGGATCGATCAGGATGGTGTTAACGGCACCGATTTCATGGGCTTTTTCGTCCAGTTCATCCAGGTAGTCCATCACTTGTTCCTTGTAGGGGATGGTCACGTTTAATCCGATCAGGTCGGGATGCTGTTCGATCAGCTTTGGCAATTTATCCAGTTGTTCCAGATCGTAAAGCTCGTAGATGCAGTCCGAAAGCTGTTCCCGGTTAAATTTCTCAGCGAAATATTTTCCTGAAAAAGAATGAGTTAAAGGGTGTCCGATCAGGCCAAAACGTCTCATGGTTCAATTTTTTACAAGTTTAGCTAATTCTGGTTAGATATCTAAAAATCCAAGAATAACTTCAGGTTGTTTGAAAAATACCAGTTGGGTTTGCTTATATTTAAGGACTCAAAACTAACACAAACAGGATGAAACGTATCTCAATTATCTTATCCGCAGCGATATTTCTAGGAAGTTTAGGCCTTCACGGGCAAAACGCCAATCAACTTAAATTCAAATCGGGAGCTCATACACCCGAGCAAAATGTGAATCCGCTGAGCGACAACAGCAAATTTGACGCGAATGAACTGGTTAATGGATCGTATTACCGGATCATTCAATTCAAAGGGATTCCAACCAATGAGGTAAAAGAAGCACTTTTTGCTCAGGGAATCACCCTGCTGCAATACATTCCGACCAACGCCTTCATGGCTCGCGTGCATCAGCAGGCGAACCTCAATGCGGCGAAAGACTACGATGCCGTGTCCATCATTCCGATCGCTTCATCCTTCAAATTATCTAAGAAATTAGCGACACAACAATATGACGACTGGGCGGTACAGGGGAACAACATTCAACTGAATGCTATGGCTTTCGAAGGCATCGATCAGGAAATCATCCGGCAGGCTTTGGAGTCGGTTGGAGCAAACGTAAAGCTGATCAACTACGCCAACATCGCTCAACTGGAAATCCCTCAAAATAAACTGACTGCACTCTATGAACTGCCGATGTTCTTTTATTTTGAGCAGGTTGATGCGCCGGGAGAACCGGAAAACCTTCCCGGAGCTACGGATCATCGAAGCAACAACATTGCCATGTCATACAGTTCAGGGTTGAAATACGACGGAACAGGCATTACCGTAATGCTGCAGGATAACAGTAGACTGGATGAACACATCGATTACACCGGAAGATTCACGGACATCAATTCAACCCAAAGTGGTGACCACGGTGAGCACTGTGGCGGTACGATTGCCGGGGCTGGGAATATCGATCCGGTTGCACGCGGAATGGCTTACGGTGCCGACGTGTTGGTGTACGATTGGGATAACAACAACTACAACGACGTGCCGAACATCTATACCAATAATAATGTAACCGTAACATCGAAAAGTTACAGTAACGGAACCAATGCCGGATATACTTCTTTAGCGGCTCAGCTGGATCAGCAGATCCGTCAGATGCCAAACCTGAACCACGTGTTCTCTGCCGGTAACGCCAATGGTGGAGGAACCACGGCTGCAGGAGGGCAATGGTACAACATTACCGGTGGACATAAAGCCGGTAAAAACGTGATCACCGTAGCCAACGTTACCGTGAATGATGTGATTGCCACATCAAGCAGTAGAGGACCTTGTGAAGACGGAAGAATCAAACCGGACATCAGCGCCGTCGGAACGAGTGTGTATTCCACCATGGATCCGAACGGGTATCAGTCGATGACCGGAACGTCCATGGCCTGCCCGGGAGTTGCCGGAATCGTAACCCAGTTGAATCATGCCTACAAAGATCTGAACAGTGGTGTACATCCGCCATCCGGATTGATTAAAGCTACGATCCTGAATACGGCCGACGACCTGGGGAATGCAGGACCTGACTTTATCTACGGGTGGGGAAGGATCAATGCCCGCAGAGCCTTCGCTTTATTGAACAACAACAATTATTTGTCGTCCACCATCTCTCAGGGAGGAAATGCTACTCATAACATTACCGTGCCTTCTGGAGTAGCTCAGTTGCGCGTAATGGTTTACTGGATGGATTACGAAGGAGCGACTAGTGCATCGCCGGCGTTAGTGAACAACATCAACATGACGGTTACCGATCCGGGATCTACGGTTTACAATCCGTGGGTTTTAGATCCGACGCCAAACGCAACAACTTTGAATTTACCCGCTGTTCGCGGAGTAGACAACCTGAACAACATGGAGCAGGTTACCATCGATAACCCGGCTGCGGGAACATACACCGTGAGCCTGAACGGATTCTCCATCCCTCAGGGGCCGCAAACCTACTACCTGGTTTATGAAATGGTAACAAGTGATGTCGTGTTGACCTATCCGATCGGTGGGGAAGGATTCGATCCGGCCGTAGATGAAAAAATTCGTTGGGATGCCTTCGGTAATTCAGGTACTTTTACGCTGGAATATTCAGATAACAACGGCTCTACATGGAATACCATCGCTTCAGGAATCAGTGCTGCACAGCGCTACTACGACTGGAACGTGCCGAACATCGTAACCGGAGAAGCACTGGTTCGGGTAACCCGCGGAGCTTCCTCCAGTCAGAGCCATACCATGTTCTCCATCATCGGAGTTCCAACCGGACTGAACGTGAACTGGCATTGTCCTGATTCCATGGAAGTGACCTGGATTCCTGTAACCGGAGCAACAGGTTATGAGGTAAGCCTCTTAGGTGCCAAGTACATGGACTCCGTTGGAACGGCTATCGGAACCAACACCCTGGTGATCTACGCACCTTCGTCGCAAGACCACTGGTGGAGTGTGAAATCACTCGGCGCCAACAACTGTGTAGGAAGACGAGCTTATGCTCAATTTCAGGGAGCAGGAACATTCAACTGTACGTTACCTGTTGATATTGAGTTGACCAATGCGGTTCCCGGAAACGGCTCAGAATTAAAGAGCTGTATGTCCGGTAACGATTTTGTAAGCATGGATGTGACCAACAACGGAACAAGTACGGCAACCAACATTCCGGTGCACTACCAACTGAACGGAGGTACGGTCGTGAATGAAGTGATGCTGGGGCCTTTGTCTGTCGGTGGAACTTCAAATTACACCTTTACCACTCAGATCACTCCGGTTGCCGGAGCCAATACCTTATTGATCTGGAATACGATGCCTGGCGACGGGAACAGCTACAATGATACCCTGAGTATCCAATTCAATTATTCGAATGCGTCAGCTCAGTCCTTACCATGGTCGGAAGATTTCGAGTCGTTCTCTTCCTGTGGCACGGCTTCGGATTGTGGAGCAACGATTTGTACCATGATCAATGACTTTGTGAATGAGCCCAATGGTTCATCCGATGACATCGACTGGAGAACGGATTTCGGCGGAACACCATCAACCGGAACGGGGCCTTCAACAGATTTCACACCGGGTACATCAACCGGTAAGTACTTGTATACCGAAGCATCGGGAACCTGTACCTTCCAGCAGGCTAATCTGATCTCGCCATGTATCGACCTGACCAATGCCTCTTCAGCGTCTTTAAGTTTTGCGTATAACATGAGTGGAGCCAATATGGGTGAGTTGCATGTGGATATTTACATGAACGGATCCTGGATCAATGATATCACCACACCAATCACCGGTGATCAGGGTACTACCTGGAAGCAACGCTCGGAGCCTCTAACGGCATACCTGGGTAATGTGGTGAACTTCAGATTCCGTGGAATTACCGGAGGAGGATGGGCAAGCGATATTGCAATCGATGCGATCAGTGTGACCGGAACAACCGGTCTGGATGCAGTACCGGCAGGCCGTTCGCTGATCTTGTTCCCTAATCCGGCCAACGAGCAGCTGAGCATGATCGGATTACCGGCTCAAAGTACCGTAATGATCTACAATACACTCGGCGAGCTGGTAATGCAGCACATCGCATTAGGAAACGAAACACAAACAGACCTGAATATTTCTGATCTGGATAGTGGAGTTTACCTGGTACAGGTGCTTTCCGGTCAGGAAGTGATTACGAAGAAGTTCATTAAGGAGTAGTGCTCAGGCACTACTCCTTAATTGGAATGAGTTCGTATACCGGCTTAAAATAGCCTTTGTCAACAATCAGGTTGAATTCCTTCGGTTTGGGATTGATCACGAAGCTGTGTCCTCCATTGGGCTTCGGAACCCGGTTAATAGTGGTGATGGCCCCAACATCATTTAGCAATTTCTCTTTGTTTTCGTCTTGATCAAAAAGGCCGTAAACGGTTAGGTTTCCGTTACTTTCCTTCCGGATAAGGCCCACGGTCCAGGCAACTTCGCTGCGAACTTTAATGTTGATGATGTAATCCGATTGGTAGGTGTACAGTTGGCAGCTGTCGGATAAAAACATCCGCTGTCTTTTGGTGTCTTTGTTTTCGTAATAAGTCTCGGCAATAAGCAGGGTGTCGGAACTGATTTCCGCATCTTTTTCCAGCATTTTTATACGGTAAGTCCCCCTCAGGTCTTCCGGATAGGCCTGCAGCAGTTTTCCTTTTTTAGGTTGCGGGTTCTCAAATTCAATGGTTACACATGAGCTTAGGAATACGATACTCAGCAGGACGATTAGCAATTTTTTCATAGAAACGGATTTTTATCAAAATTAAACAATTAAGTAATTGTTACATTTGTAAGCATGATCAACCAGATTGAAAACATAAGCACAACGGACAGCGAGCTGCTGTTGAAGGGTAAAAAGCTACCTGTTATGGAGGAGTTCTATTCCATTCAGGGAGAAGGCTACAATACCGGAAAGGCGGCCTATTTTATTCGTGTGGGGGGCTGTGATGTGGGTTGTCACTGGTGTGATGTGAAAGAAAGTTGGAACCCGAACCTGCATCCGTTAGTGGATGTGGATGCCGTGATCCGGAATGTGAAGGCCCAGCCGGCTAATGCCATTGTGATAACGGGAGGAGAACCCCTGCTTTATAACCTGAATTACCTGACGGACGAACTGGCCAAACAGCAGGTCGATATTTTCCTGGAAACATCCGGGGCACATCCTTTAACAGGAAGCTGGCACTGGATTTGTTTGTCTCCCAAGAAAAACCTGCCGCCATTGCCGGAGGTGTACAATAGGGCAGACGAATTGAAAGTTATTGTTTATAATAAGCATGATATCGAATGGGCGGAAGAACATGCGGCAAAAGTGAATGCCAACTGTAAATTATATCTTCAGCCGGAGTGGAGCAACCGGGAAAAAGTACTCCCGATGATCATCGATTACGTGATGAACCATCCTCATTGGAACATCTCGTTGCAAACGCACAAATACATGCAAATACCATAGATGACGTATGACAAAGTTTTACACGATATTCCTGTTGATGCTGGCCCTGCTTGCCGGTAGCTGCTCGGTGGCTCAGCCAACTTCCTATTCTTCGGCCAACAAGAAAGCCATCAAATTGTTCGAAGAAGGAAGATCCTACTACGATTCGAGGAACAATTCCCTGGCAGAATTGAGCCTGTTACAGGCCATTGCCAAAGATCCCAGTTTTGTGGAAGCCGAACTGATGCTGGCTTACGTGTATACCGATATGCGGGAGTATAAAAAAGCCCTTGAACATTACAAACGTTGTATTCAGATCAATCCGAATTTCTTCCCGGAGATTTATGCCTCGGCAGCAGCAATGGAACTCAAGTACGGAAACTATGAAGAAGCTTTGGAGCACTTTGAGAAGTACCTGACTTTTACCGATTCTCCGCTCATGATGAAAGACCTGGCCTACGACGGAATCCGGGATTGCAAGTTTGCCATCGAAGCCCTGAAACATCCCGTACCTTTTGAACCGGTTAACATGGGAGAGGCCATAAACAGCCCGCTCCCCGAATATTATCCGGCTATCTCGGTCGACGGAAGGACTTTTCTGTATACCAGAAGATTAAACAGCGAAATGACCTACACCGGATTCAATGAGGATTTTTTTGTGAGCTACATGGATGGTGATTCCTGGGGGAAAAGCGTGAACGTACGACCGATCAACAGCATGACCAACGAAGGAGCTCCGACCCTTTCGGCCAACGGACGTTTCCTGATCTTTACCTCTTGTGACAATCCGGTTGAAGGCTATGGTCAGGACCGGAAGGGCTATGGCAGTTGTGACCTGTTTTATGCCTACAGTGTCGGCGATAACTGGACCCGTCCCAAGAACCTCGGGCCAAAGATCAATACCCGAAACTGGGAAACCCAACCTTCCTTTTCTTCCGACGGTAAAACATTGTACTTTATCCGGGGAATCGGAAATGCATACAACAGACAACAAGACATCTGGACCTGTGAACTGACTGATGACGGAACATGGACAACGCCCGTGAAGCTGAGCGACAAGATCAATACTCCGGGTGTTGAGGAATCGGTGTTTATTCACCCGGATGGGAAAACCCTCTATTTCTCTTCCAACGGGCATCCCGGAATGGGAGGGCTCGATATTTTCATGAGTAAAAAAGATGAGAATGGCGAATGGTCTACTCCCGTGAACCTCGGCTATCCGATCAACACCTACAACGATGAGAACAGCCTGCTGGTTCGTGCCGACGGGAAAATAGCCTACTTTGCATCCGATCGTGAAGGGGGATTCGGAGAACTGGATTTGTATCAGTTCGAACTGCCCGATGCGGTGAAACCGGAGCCGGTTAACTACCTGAAAGGAAAAGTGTTTGATGCCCAGACGAACAAACCGCTGGAAGCCAAATTCGAGCTGATCGACCTGGAGAC
Organism: Flavobacteriales bacterium; assembly: GCA_020435335.1. Taxonomy (GTDB): domain Bacteria; phylum Bacteroidota; class Bacteroidia; order Flavobacteriales_E; family Vicingaceae. The sequence continues at coordinate 45,749 of JAGQZT010000088.1, forward strand.
CGGTCAACTGGTGGTTACTTCGCATTCCGACCCTTCTACGGGAGAATTCCTGGTGAGTCTGCCAATCAATAAAGAATATGCACTCAATGCCTCCAGCGACGGCTATTTGTTCTTTTCAGAGAACTTTGTCCTGAAAGGCGGTGACCTGACCAAGCCCTTCCAAAAGAATGCACCCATGCATAAAATTGAGGTGGGGAAATCGGTTGTCCTGAAAAACGTATTCTTTGATACCGATAAATTCGAACTCAAACCGAAGTCGAAAGTAGAACTCGATAAGCTGATCAGCTTCATGCAGAAAAATTCCACGGTAAAAATTGAACTGGGAGGACATACCGATAGTGTGGGGAATGCCAAGGCTAATCAAATCTTGTCCGACAACCGGGCCAAAGCGGTGTATGACTACCTGGTAGAAAAGGGGGTAGATAAAACACGGCTTACGACCAAAGGATATGGCGATACCACGCCGATTGCCGATAACGATACCGAAGCCGGAAGAGCAGAAAACAGAAGAACCGAATTTAAAATCATAGCGAAATAAATCAACTCATCATGAAAACTAAACTTATACCGATTAGCTTCCTGGCAGCAATTGTCCTGTTGGTAGGATGTTCCAGAGATGTAACAACTGTCAATATCGAAAAAGAATCGATCGAGCATTTGATCGATGAATACGACGATTGCCAATCCTCAGCCGAAAATGCCTTAAGCTGTAAGGATTTTACGGCCAAGGCCATTTCCAAATACTATGGCGTAGAAGACCTGATGGTAGAAGGAAAATACATCAATTACGATGAGATCTACGACTTTGTGGACGGCAGTGACGCCTGGAGAAATTACGGCAAAGCCAGCCGGCAGGTGGTATTGGATAATGCTCAGAAATTTGCCAATGAAGGGGTGCCCGTGATTGCGATCAACACCAGCGATGACAATAAATTTGTGGTGCTGATTATCGAAGGAGAACAATCAAAATCATCCAAGTGGGGCGTGAATGTTCCGAATTGTGCGGCCTTTTTTCCGAAAAATGGTCCGGAGCCGTTCATAAATAAGACTTTAAACTATGCCTGGAGTTCTCCGGATGGTGTGGAGATCTGGGTTCGAAACTAAGTATTCTTGAAACACACCTGCATAACGCTGTTCCTGCTGTTTAGCTTGTTAAACGGCATCCATGCCCAGTTGGATACGCTGAACAAGCAACGATTAACCACGGTTGTGGCTGTCGAAGCGGTAGGATATTCCAGCATCATGTCGGGCTTGTATTACCTCTGGTATAAGGATGAGCCAAGCTCGGGGTTTCATACGCTCAATGACAACACCAGCTGGCAGCAGATGGATAAGGTTGGTCACGGTGTTACCTCTTATTATACCGGTATGGCAGGCTATGAGGCGTTGCGCTGGAGTGGTGTTTCCAAAACCAAATCCCTGCTTTTCGGCGGAACCATCGGTCTCTTTTTTTTAACGTCCGTGGAGGTGCTCGACGGCTTTTCAGCGTCATGGGGATATTCCTGGGGTGATGTTGCCGCCAATACCACCGGAACCGCCTTGTTTATCGGGCAACAACTGGCCTGGGATGAACAACGGTTTTTGCTGAAATTCTCTTACCACAATTCCAGGTATGCCGAAATGCGCCCCAGTTTGCTGGGAGAGAACCTGCCTCAAAAAATGCTCAAGGATTACAACGGCCAAACCTACTGGTTGAGTGCCAATATAGCTTCTTTTTTGGGCGATCAGACCCGTTTCCCGAAATGGTTGAACGTGGCTTTCGGTTATGGAGCTGATGGAATGGTTGGCTCCATCGAAAATACGATGCATCCCGAAATAGAACGTTACCGGCAGTACTACGTCAGCCTGGATGTGGATCTGACACGCATCAAGACCAAAAGCAAGTTTTTCAATACGGTTTTGGGAGCGTTCGGGTTCATCAAATTTCCTATGCCAACCCTCGAAATCAATCAGGGGAGAGCCAATAAATTTTACGTGATTTATTTCTGATCGCGCTACGGTTTCAAAGCGGGAATTATTTATATTTACATCAATGTGTGGCATTGTCGGAATAGTAACCAAAAGCAGGGAACAAAAAGGAAAAATTGATGATGCGGTACAAACACTCCATCAAAGAGGACCCGATCATCAGTCCGCCGTTTCGTTTCAGCAATTGGCTTTAGGACATGCCCGCTTATCGATCATCGATACATCGGAAGACGCTCAACAGCATTTTTTTGATGACAGTAAAAGTTACGTGATTGTTTTCAATGGTGAAATTTACAATTACAGGGAGTTGAAAACGAACCTCGAGCAGGAAGGAGTTGTTTTTAAAACCACTTCGGATACGGAAGTGCTTCTGAACCTTTACATCCGTTACGGTGAAGATTGCCTGGAAAAACTCAACGGGTTTTTCGCGTTTGCGGTTTACGATAAAGAAAACAAGAGTCTGTTCGTGGCCCGTGATCGCATGGGAATTAAGCCCTTGTTGTATTATTTCGACGGGACGGATTTGATCTTTGCTTCGGAGATGAAAGCCATCCTGCAGTTTTCAATCGATAAGCAGATTGATCAGGTTAGCTTGTTCAATTACCTGCAATTCAATTACATTCCGTCACAGCATACCATTTTAACTCATGTTAAACGTTTAAAACCGGGAAGTTTTATCCGGATAGATGATCTGCAGTCCATCGAAAAGGTTGAAGAACAGACCTATTACCGGATTCCGTTCAACGAAAAGGAAACCATTCAAAAGAATGCGTTCAACTACGATAAATCGAAGGAGATGCTCCGTAACCTGCTGGATGATGCTGTTCGGAAAAGGCTGGTAGCCGATGTGCCTGTAGGGACTTTCCTCAGTGGAGGGGTAGATTCTTCCATTATCAGCACACTGGCCAGGCGGCATAAAGACGACCTGAATACGTTTAGCATCGGTTATGCCGATGAACCGTTTTTTGACGAGAGTGATTTTGCGGATTCAGTCGCCCGGAAAATCGGGAGTAAGCACCACGTATTTAAACTTATGAATAAGGAACTTTACGAGCATCTGAATGATATCCTGGATTACATCGACGAGCCTTTTGCCGACTCATCGGCCATCGCGGTGTATTTGCTCAGTAAATATACGAAGCAGCATGTAACCGTGGCGTTGTCGGGCGACGGAGCCGATGAGATGTTTTCGGGTTATAATAAGCACCTGGCGGACTTCAGAGCCCGGCACCCCGGAGTGAAAGAATCGATCGTGAAAACCGGTTACCCGCTTTGGAAGAAATTACCCAAATCACGAAATTCCAAATTTTCCAACCTGAACCGGCAGTTCTATAAATTCAGTCTGGGAGCCAACCTGAGCAACAAGGAACGCTATTGGAAATGGGCATCGGTGATCGGTGAAGAGAGTGCCAATTACCTCCTGAAAGAAGAACTGGTTTTTAATCCGCAGCGCCTCAGTGATGCAGCATTCGAATACAAGAAACGAAAAGACGAATTACTCAAATACATTCGAAAGGAAGGAGATTTGAACGATGTACTGTATACCGATATGCACATGGTACTTTGCAATGATATGCTCCGGAAAGTGGATAGCATGAGTATGGCTAACAGCCTGGAAGTGAGGACTCCTTTCCTGGATCACCGCCTGGTTAATTATGCATTCAGTCTGCCCAGGGCGTTCAAAATCAATGCCGATATGAAGAAGAAGATTTTGCAGGATACCTTTCGGGACGACCTGCCGGATGAAGTATATAACAGGCCCAAGCATGGTTTTGAAGTGCCGCTGTTGGGTTGGTTCCGGAATGAATTGAGAGGTGTTATTGAAAACGATTTATTGAGTGATGCTTTCATTGCCCGGCAGGGCATTTTCAATCCTTCGGCGATAAAAGATTTATTGGATCAGCTGTATTCGAACGATCCTGAGGATAGTCCGGCAACCGTATGGGCGTTGATCGTGTTTAACAGCTGGTGGAAAAAATACATGATGGAATAATGGATAGTGGGCAAAAAAAGATCAAAGTACTTCGGATTATCAACCGGTTTAATTTGGGTGGACCGACCTACAATGCGGCCTACTTGACCAAATACCTTTCGGACGACTTTGAAACATTGCTGGTTGGAGGAGCCAAGTACGAAGAAGAGGAAAGCTCTGAATTTATCCTGAACGACCTGGGGATCGAATACGTCGTTATTCCGGAGATGCAACGGGAGATCAGTTTCGAAAAAGACAAAGCCGCCTACAGGAAGATCAGGGAGATTATTCGTGAATATCAGCCCGATATCGTACATACGCATGCATCCAAAGCAGGCACGTTAGGAAGGCTGGCGGCCAAAAAAATGAAAGTTCCGGTTATTGTTCACACCTTCCACGGGCATGTATTCCATTCTTATTTCGGGAAAACAAAAACCCTGTTCTACAAGACCATAGAGCGTTATCTGGCCCGGGCTTCCGATAGCATCATAGCGATTAGTGAGATTCAGAAAAAAGAACTGGTGGAAGACCACGGCATTTGTAAAGCAGATAAAGTACACGTAGTTCCTCTCGGGTTTGATCTCTCCCGGTTTCAGGAAAATATCCGGGAAAAAAGGCAGGCTTTCCGGACTGATTACAAAGTGGAAGAAGATGAGGTAGCGATAGGGATTATAGGCCGGTTGGTGCCAATCAAGAATCATAACATGTTTCTGGAGGTTGTTCGGAAAGTACAGGAACAAACTACAAAAAAAGTACGGTTTTTCATCATAGGGGACGGAGAGGAAAAGGACTCGCTTCAGGATTATTGCAGACAGCAACTACTGGATTTTACGGAGTGGAATGAACATGATCGCAAGGCACTGGTCACGTTCACCTCCTGGATCAAGGATATTGACAGGGCCAATGCCGGGTTGGATGTGGTTGTGCTGACGTCGCTCAATGAAGGGACTCCCGTGAGCCTGATCGAAGCGCAGGCGGCAAATAAACCGATCGTAACAACCAACGTTGGAGGGGTGAAAAACGTAACTAAACAGAATGAAACGGCATTCATCGTTGAAACCAATGCTGTTGATGAAATGGCCGGGCATCTGGTTCGGCTCATCGGGCAGGAAGAACTGAGGCTGAAAATGGGCGCTCAGGGTTGGGATTTTGTCAATGAACGTTTCGGGTTCAACCGATTGGTTAAAGATGTTGAAGCGTTATATCTTCGCTTATTAACCAAGAAATAGATGTGCTATTAACATTAATTTTAATAGATTTGTTAAGTTTAAACGGGAAGTAATGATAAGAGCAATTAAAATAGGGATGGTGTTGTCGATGATGGCTGTTGTAGTGGGTTGCAACTACCGGTCTAATGTGATGATGAAAACCAAAAAAGACTATCAATTCGATCCGCCTCCGCAGGAAAGAGAAGCGGAGTACGTAGTTTCACCTAGCGATATCCTCGAATTTCAGTTGTACACCAACGATGGTAGTGTGCTGGTTGATCTCACCGCCATTAAAGAAGAAAAATCCAGTATCGGCAGCCCGATTAACCCTCAATACCTGGTTGAATTCAATGGGAACGTGAGGCTTCCGCTGATCGGTAACCTGGATGTGAAGGGAAAAACGATCAGAGAATTGGAGACCTTATTGGAAGAAACGTATTCCAAATACTACATAAAACCGTTTGTGAAACTTAAAGTGGCGAATAAAAGAGTTACTGTTTTTCCGGGAGGTAGTGGGCAGGCCAAGGTTGTTCCGCTTCTCAATAACAACATGCGGATCATCGAAGCATTGGGTGCCGTAGGCGGGTTAACACCGCTTGCTAAGGCCAAACGGGTGAAGCTGATCAGAGGTAATTTAAGTAATCCTCAGGTATTTCTTTTTGATTTTAGTACGCTGGAAGGTCTTCAGGAATCTGATTTCGTTCTACAGGCCAACGATATCATTTATGTAGAACCAAGATCCGATTATTTTCAGCAGCTGATCAGGGATGTAGCCCCGGTTGTCGGACTCCTTACCAGCACAATTACATTAATTGTTGTTATTCAGAATACCACTAAGAATTAAACATGGAAGAAGGTTCCATTTCAGATAGAATTAAGGACGAAAAATCACGGAAACGGTCAAATTTTAATACAGAATCTGATCCGATCCTGTTTTTCCACCTGCTAAGAAAAAATTTGATCTGGTTCGTTATTATCATTGCGATATCGGTATCTCTGGTCTTGCTATACCTCAGATACACCGTTCCGGTTTATGAATCCAGCCTGAAGTTTCAGGTCGGGTCGATCAACACGGCCAATGAAGTGCTTGATGTGAACGACTTCCATAACAAAGGAGAGGATCTGGCTAAATATGTTCAGATTCTGACATCGAAACTCTTGTTTAAGCGAACCCTGGAACGCCTTCCGCTGAAAGTGACCTATTTCAATAAGGGCGAAATTCTCGATAATGAAATTTACAAGGCATCTCCGATCAGTGTGGAATATGTGGTGAAAGACTCAACTGTTTTCGGTTCAAGATTTTATATTGATTTTATTAATGAGAATGGTTTTAACCTGCGCACCGATTTCACTGATTTGGGGAAATTTGCGTTTAACACCCCGATTGATCTACCTCAGGTTCAATTAAAAGTGATCCCGTTGCTTGATGAACATGGAAAGCAGAAAACCACAGGCTACCAACGTGAGATGTATTTCATTCTCAACGATATGGAAACCCTTACGAATGCCTATATATCCCGGTTAACGGTATTTCCCCATAATCATGCCGCAAAAACCATCCAGATCTCTTTTCAAGACAATAATCCGGTCAAAGCAAAAGATGTAGTTACCGCACTTGCCAACGAGTATATCGATTACGATTTGGAAGAGCGTAGCAAAAGTTCCCGGAAAGCGCTTCAATTTATTGATGACCAGTTGGATAAGTATTATAACAGGGTGAAGAAATCGGAGAACTCCATTCAGGAATTCCAGAAAAGCAACAATTATACGACCATTGATAAATCAGCTGCTTACTTCGAAAGAAGCAATAAACTGGAGAATGAATTGATTGATATCGATCTTCAGAAGTCGGTATTGAGTGAGATCAAAAAATCGATTTCGATCGATCATGCGAATGTCGACGTGTACAAATTGTTGCCCCTGTTGGTCGGGACAGAGTATGCAGAAGGAATCATGTCATTGATCACCAACCTGAAAGAGTTGCTGCTGGAGAAAGAAAACCTGCAGTTTAAGGCTACCAAAGACAGCGAAGCCATTAAGGCGATGGATTTTAAGATTGAGGTTCAAAAGAAGGTCTTGTTGGAAAGCATCAATTCATCGGTGAACAAACTGGATGCGAAACGAAAAGAACTCATTTCAAAAATTACTGAAGTTGAACAAAAGTACTTAAGTGTTCCTGCTCAGGAATTGGAATACGCCAGACTGCAACGGGTTTTGTCGATCGACGAAAAATTCTTTACCATGCTGATGGAGAAAAGAACGGAATACTCCATTTCGGACGCCGGATTTGTTTCTCAGCACACCATTCTGGATAAAGCAGTGGTACCGGGTATCCCGGTTTATCCGAATAAGAAACTGTTTATTGTGTTTGGACTGGTGATCGGTTTGGTGTTGAGTTTGATGCTGCTTCTGGCTAAATACATCATGAAGAATACTATTTCATCTGTTGATGAGATTATCCGTCAATCATATGCCCAGATTTCCGTGTTGGGGATCATTCCCAAGTATAAAAAAGATATTCCGGTTTCCCAGTTGGTAGTCAATAAAAACCCAAAATCCATCATTGCGGAAGCGTTCAGGGCTTTGCGGTCTAATTTGCAGTTCATTAGTGGAACGGAAGAAAGCAAGTTACTGGCCGTAACATCGACCATTTCGGGAGAAGGTAAAACCTTTTGTGCCATCAACATCGCAGGAATCATCGCTTATTCGGGTAAAAAAGTAATTATCCTGGATCTGGATATGCGTAAGCCGAAAATCCACCTCGGATTCGGTGTGGAGAATACCATCGGGATGAGTACATTACTGATCGATAAGGCTGAAATAAAGGAATGTGTCCACCACAGTGAGCAGGAAGGTCTTGATTTTATTACTTCCGGGCCGGTTCCTCCTAATCCTTCGGAGCTTATCATTAGTGGAAAACTGGAAGTGATCATTGATAAGTTAAAGGAAGAATATGATTTTATCATTGTGGATAATCCACCTATCGGATTGGTTTCCGATGCCATGGAAATCCTGAAAAAGGCCGATTACCCGTTATATGTCTTCAAGAACGAGTATTCCAAGAAGTATTTTGTGAATAATGTAGATCGTTTGATCCTCGATAACGGAATCAAGAAGCTTTCAATTATTCTGAATAGCGTTGAAACCGGTAAAAGCTCCTACGGAGGAGGTTATGGCTACGGTTATGGCGGAGGTTATGGCTATGGCGGAGGCTACGGTTATGGTTATGGAGGCTATTATGAAGATGAACCGAAGGAGCGAGACGGTCTGTTAAGCAGGTTATTTGGAAAGAAAAAATAAGTGCGGATGAATTTTGTTACAACTGAAATTGAAGGGCTACTCATTGTTGAACCCAGGGTATTTGCAGATGAACGAGGTTATTTTTTTGAATCATACAATAAAAGATTGTTTGATGAAGCCGGTTTGAATGTGACTTTTGTCCAGGATAATCAGTCGCTTTCCCAAAAAGGAGTCTTACGCGGACTTCATTTCCAGGAACCACCTCATGCTCAGGCGAAATTGGTTAGTGTAGTAAAAGGAAGTGTACTGGATGTAGCGGTAGACATCCGCAAGGATTCACCTACTTACGGGAAGCATTGCTCCCTCATACTTTCCGAAGAAAACAAAAAGATGTTCTTTATCCCGAAAGGCTTCGCTCACGGGTTTCTGACATTGGAAGATAATACGATCTTTTCCTATAAATGCTCCGATTTTTACGCGAAGGATAGTGAAGGAGGCATCTTGTGGAACGATCAGCATATAGGAATCGATTGGGGTATTTCTGACCCAATTTTATCCGATAAAGATCAAGTCGCTCAAGCATTTTCAACTTTCAAATCGCCTTTCTAAGCCTTGTTTTCCTGGAAACACATATTGTTTTTCTTCGGTGCGCTGGTGTTTTCTCTGCTCATCAATAGCATCATGTTGCGTTTTGTCAGAACCCTCGGAATCAGGAACCAGGCCGAAGCAACGATCAGGTGGAGCGACCAGGTGAAACCCGCGCTTGGCGGCCTGGGGTTTTACATCGTTTTCCTGCTTTCTGTTACCCTGCATTCCTTTATTTTTTCATATTCCGGGAAGACCATCGACTTTCAGTTTACCGGGATTGTTGGGGCTACTTCGCTCGGTTTCTTGATGGGACTGGCAGATGATGCTTACAACACCAGGCCTGTATTGAAATTTCTCACCCAATTGCTCTGCAGCGTTATCCTGATCTACTCCGGCACGTACATCAATATTTTTGAAAGCAATTTACTGAATTATGGTCTGACCATCATGTGGGTCGTGGGGCTGATGAACTCGATCAACATGCTTGATAATATGGATGGCATCACAACGATCGTATCACTGGTCATCAGCTTCACTATCCTGTTCTTGATGCTGATCAATCAGGAAGTGGAAACGATTGGCATGACCGTAGTCATCGGATTGATCGCTTCATTGATGGGGTTCTTGAAATTTAACTGGAACCCTTCCAGAATGTACATGGGAGATACCGGTAGTCAGTATCTCGGTATTCTGCTGGCGGCAATCAGTATCAATTACCTTTGGAATCCCGTTACTACCGAAGAGTTTTCATTGTCCCGTCAAATCCTGATTCCTCTCCTCTCGTTTGTTATCCCGATTGTCGATACCACAACGGTGGTAATCAAGCGTTTGAGAAAGGGTCATTCCCCTTTTGTGGGAGGGAAAGACCATACCACCCATCATTTATCGTACATGGGGCTTACCGAACGGCAGGTTGCGGCACTGGTGGCCCTGATATCCATCGTTTCTTCAGTAATTGTGATCTACGTAATCTCCAACATTACCGTTTGGAGTCACCTGTACACGGCCATTTTTGTGCTCTACTTTTTAATCATATTCGGGGTGCTGTTCCGGATTGCTAACAAAAATATCCCGGAAGAATAGCCATGGTTGAAGAAGCACAAGAAATTGAAGTGATCGGCTCGAGGGTTCACAACCTCAAAAATGTTTCGGTCAGAATTCCCCGGAACAAACTGGTAGTCATGACCGGAGTGAGCGGTAGCGGAAAGTCTTCCCTGGCTTTTGATACCATTTATGCCGAAGGCCAAAGAAGATATCTCGAAACGTTTTCAGCCTATGCCCGCCAGTTTCTCGGAAATATGGAGCGCCCCGATGTGGATAAGATCAGTGGGTTAAGCCCGGTTATTTCGATCGAGCAAAAAACGGTCAGCAAGAACCCCCGTTCAACCGTAGGAACCATCACGGAGGTTTACGACTTTTTCCGATTGTTGTATGCCAGAGCGGCGGATGCTTATTCCTACAATACCGGGGAAAAGATGGTGCAGTATTCGGCCGACCAGATTACCGATCTTATTCTTGAAAAATACCACGATAAAAAAATCATGCTTCTGGCTCCTGTTGTTCGCGCCAGAAAAGGGCATTATCAGGATCTTTTCCGGCAAATCCTCAAACAGGGATTCATTAAAGTGCGTGTGGACGGCCAATTGATGAATATCGATCCGGGAATGCGGCTCGACCGATACAAAACACACGATGTGGAAATTGTGATCGATCAGATTAAGGTTAAAGAAGACGATCGCAAACGCATTTCGGCATCTGTCAATACGGCATTAAAACATGGGAAAGACATCATGATGGTGTTCGATGTGGATGCCGGTCAATATATGATTCTCAGTAAGAAATTGATGTGTCCTACAACAGGGATTGCTTATGATCAGCCCGCTCCCAATATGTTTTCGTTTAACTCACCCTACGGAGCCTGTTCAAAATGTGGCGGATTGGGAGAAGTGTCTGAGATCGATCTGAAAAAAATCATTCCGAACCGGAATACCACCATCAAAAAAGGAGGGATTGTTCCACTGGGAGAATACAAGAACAACTGGACCTTCAGGCAAGTGGAAGCCATCGGAAAGAAGTTCGGTTTTACCCTCAATACGCCAATTAAGGATATCAGCGACGAAGCCATCGACTTTCTGCTCAATGGCTCTACTCAGTCCATTACGCTTTCTCAGGATATTGCCGGAATTAATTCGGAGTACAGCTTTGAATTCGAAGGCATTATCAGCATCATTGTCAAACAGTTCGAGGAAAATTCAAGCAAGACCGTAAACCGTTGGGCCACCAGTTTTATGAACAAGGTAGAGTGTCCCGAATGCGACGGCAGCAGGCTCAAAAAAGAATCGCTTTACTTTAAACTCGATGATCAGTCCATTGCCGCGGTAGCCAAGATGGATCTCGATAAACTGCATGCGTGGAGCAGTAGCCTGCTTGATAAGCTGAGCGATCAGCAACAGATCATCGCCAGAGAGGTACTGAAAGAGATCAACAAACGCCTCAACTTTTTGCTGGATGTCGGCCTCGGTTATTTGTCGCTCAACAGGAGTTCCAGAACCCTTTCAGGAGGGGAAGCTCAGCGAATCCGATTGGCGACTCAGATCGGATCACAACTGGTTAATGTACTCTACATCCTGGATGAACCGAGTATCGGATTGCATCAGCGGGACAATCAAAAGCTGATTCATTCGTTAAAAGAACTAAGGGATATCGGAAATTCCATCATTGTGGTGGAACACGATAAGGAAATTATGCTGGCGTCAGATTACATCATCGATATAGGGCCGAAGGCAGGCCTGCATGGCGGGCACATCGTATCTGCCGCACCACCGGACGAGTTTCTCCGGGAAGATACCGAGACGTCTAACTTTCTGAGCAACCGGATCCGGATTGAGCAACCGAAGGAAAGGAGAACCGGTAACGGTAAAAGCATCGAGCTTCAAGGAGCCTCGGGGAATAACCTGAAAAATGTTGACCTTAAAATTCCATTGGGAAAACTGGTTTGTGTTACGGGAGTATCGGGTAGCGGTAAATCCACTCTGATCAATGAAACGTTGTATCCCATCCTGAATCAGTATGTTTACAATGCCGTTAAAAAACCGCTGCCATTCAAAGAAATCAAAGGGTTGGAGCATATCGACAAGGTGATCGATATCGACCAGTCGCCGATCGGACGTACGCCTCGATCCAATCCGGCCACCTACACCGGCGTATTTACCGATATCCGGGCATTGTTTAGCGAATTACCCGAATCGAAGATCAGAGGTTACAAGCCGGGAAGGTATTCGTTTAATGTCAAAGGAGGAAGGTGTGAGACCTGTCAGGGAGCAGGGCTCAAAACCATTGAAATGAACTTCCTGCCGAATGTTTATGTGGAGTGCACCGACTGCAACGGAAAAAGATACAACCGTGAAACCCTTGAAGTACGCTACAAGGGTAAGTCCATCAGCGATGTACTCGACATGACCATCGATCACGCGGTGGAGTTTTTTGAGAATATTCCATCCATTATTCTGAAAATCAAAACCTTACAAGATGTTGGCTTGGGATATATCAAACTGGGGCAACCGTCAACAACTTTGTCGGGCGGGGAGGCTCAGCGAGTGAAACTGGCGTCGGAATTATCAAAAAAGCAAACAGGGAAAACCTTTTACATCCTCGATGAGCCGTCAACCGGTCTTCACTTCAGTGATATCAAAATCTTTCTGGAAGTGATTGACCGCCTGGTAGACCTGGGGAATACGGTGTTGATCATTGAGCACAACATGGATATTATAAAAGTGGCAGACCATTTGATTGATATCGGGCCTGAAGCCGGGGAGCAAGGTGGTGAAATTGTTGTGACAGGCACCCCGGAAGAGGTTGTTAAAAATAAAAAAAGCTAC
>JAGQZT010000089.1 GCA_020435335.1 Flavobacteriales bacterium
AAGGAAGAGTATCTCAAATTATTAATGATGGAGATATTAATTTCAGCTTAGAAAAAGTAATTGAAATAGCTTTAAAAGTTGATAAGTTCCCAAATTTTCAATTTATTGATAAACAAGTTTACTTGAAGAATGAGCAAAGGCCCTTTATTAGTGTATGGAAAGAAGCTAGTGTCGAAGTAGAAGCTAGCGAAACAAAGGTAATACCTATAGACTCTACAGGTATACAGTTTTGTAATATTAGTAGTTCAAGTTTTGAAATGGATGATATAAAAGTTCAACATGTCGGCTAAGAAGGAAATAAAAATATCTTTTAAAGTATTCAAAATTGACACGGTAGCTTTTTCATATGAAGAGCCGGAAGATATTAAACCTATACTTGATAATAAAGAACTAGGGGTTCACCTGGAATTAGTTATGAATGTAAAAGATGATGAAAATAATAAGGGCCATCAACTAATTTCTGTTATTGTGTCTTCTGAATTTTATGACAAGGAGAGTAAGAGTACTTACATCAAACATAAAGGGAAAACGGTCTTTTTAGTGAAAGGGCTAGAAAAGACAGATAAAAAAAGTAATCAATACAAGTTGCCAGTAGATTTGATCTATACTACATACTCTGTTTCTTTTTCTCATGCTAGAGCTTTGTTAGCTAATGAGACATCGAATACTGTATTCAAAAACTATTTTTTACCTCTTATTGATCCAGCAGTATTTGTTAAAGATGCTGAGATAACAACAAATAAGTAAAAATTTCCTTATTTTATTTAACATAATAAAAAAAGCGAATTTTGCGCCAAAATTCGCTTTTTAAATATCTGAAAATCAATAAGTTAATTTTCTATGGGTGGATGATGGGATTCGAACCCACGACCTCCTGAACCACAATCAGGCGTTCTAACCGACTGAACTACAACCACCGTATTCCCAAATGGGACGGCAAATATAAGTCTTTTTTCAAATAAATGACAATTCTTTTCAATTTTCAAGGGGCAAATTCCGGTCGTCAGGGAGCATGGATATTTCGTATCTTTGCAGGGCATGGCGGATCAAAAACATAATACCATCAACATCGAAGGCATGACCTGCTCCAATTGCGCCCTCGGCGTAAAAAAACAACTGGAGAAAAAAGGCCTTCAGGATGTTGCCGTGAACTTCTCCACCGGCGAAGCCAGCTTCATCAACGATAACAACATCACCTTCGAGGAGATTACCGCCACCATTGATGAGGCCGGATACAAAGTGGTCGGAGGCGATGTCGATGAAAAGAAAGGATTGTCGCCCATCGAAAAGAAATTCTATTTCACCCTCATCTTTACCATCCCGCTGTTCACCCATATGTTCTTTCCGCATGACGCCTTCATCAACAACGTCTGGGTACAGGTCGGCCTTTGCTTGCCGGTATTCATCATAGGTTTGCTCCATTTCGGTAAAAGTGCCATCGGTTCCCTCAAATCGGGTGTGCCCAACATGGACGTACTCATCGTGGTCGGCATCACTTCCGCCTTCGGCTACAGCCTCTACGGAACTCTAGCCTTTTTGGGAACACCGGAAATGCACAACTACATGTTCTTCGAAACCGCAGCAACCATCACCACGCTCGTTTTGCTGGGAAACGTGTTCGAACACCGGTCGGTAAAACAAACCACCACCGCCATCAAAGAACTTTCGGCCTTGCAAAAGGTTCAGGCCAAACGCCTGCTGCCTAACGGTGATACCGAACTCGTGGAGTACGACGACATCCGGGTGAACGACATCCTGCAATTCAACAGTGGCGACAAGATCGTTGCGGATGGGGTCATCATCAAAGGAGAAGCCGTCATCAACGAAGCGATGCTCTCCGGAGAAAGTGAGCCGGTTTCCAAAACACTCAATGACAAAGCCGTGGGCGGAACCCTCGTGGAAGACGGATCCATCCAGGTTCGGGTAGAGAAGGTAGGAAGGGAGACCGTCCTCTCGCAGATCATCCAGCTCGTGAAAGATGCCCAGCGCGATCAGCCTAACATCCAACGATTGGGCGATAAGGTGAGTGCCATCTTTGTGCCGGTGGTGATCGGGATTGCGCTGCTGACCTTTGTTTTGGCCTTCTGGTTATTTGGTATCAGCCTGCAACAAGCCGTCATGCAGGCCATCGCCGTACTCGTAATCTCTTGTCCGTGTGCCATGGGACTCGCCACGCCAACCGCCGTGATGGTCGGGCTGGGCCGGGCTGCGCGAAACGGTATCCTCATCAAAGGGGGAAATACACTGGAGCAGTTTGCCAATGCCAAACACATCGTGTTCGACAAGACCGGAACATTGACCACAGGAACATTTAGTATTAAAGACATTAAGCTCTACGGATCATTAACCAAAGAACAGGTTGAAACACTGATCTGCGCCATCGAACAACATTCATCGCACCCCATCGCCCGGTCCGTTGTGGCGGAACTTCAGGAGCGGACAGAAGCACTATCCCTCAATGATGTAAAGGAAGAGAAAGGCTACGGCATCAGTGCAAGCGATGAGCAGGGTAATCGCTATAAACTGGGTTCGCACCGTTGGCTGAGTACTCCTCCGGAAAACGCTCATTCTTTGTATTTGCTAAAAGAAGAGCAGCTCGTGGCGGGCATCGATCTGGAAGATACGTTAAAACAGCATGTTCCGGAAACGATCAGCCTGCTCAATG
>JAGQZT010000090.1 GCA_020435335.1 Flavobacteriales bacterium
TAGATGTGGATGGAGAGTATCCTTGGTCAATTCATATTAGGTCGTTTATTTCAGCTAAAAAAGTTGGTGGGGGATTATTTAAAGGTGATGGTAGAGGCCCGTCTCTTTCAACTGCAAGTACAGTTACATCAAGAGTTAGAAGTAACTTTATAGTTGACCCAGCTAAAGGAACTATCTCAAATCCAACTGTAAAAAGTGATTATACTGTATTTTATGGAGGAAATATCCCACCAGTAGGATACATACCTCCAGCAGCAAAAAAAGGAAGTCCAACAGCTTCTATTGAGAATGAGAAGTTCTCACCAAATTCAGCTTCATTTGATTTTAGTCACTCTGGAAAAGACCCTATTACGCCATCTTTCTTTACACCATCTTTAGATGTTCATGCTTCTCTTACAATTGCTGAAAATCTTGAAGAAGGGAAATTGTCAATTAAAGGTTCATTTACGGGGGATGTCTTTCCTAGTACCGAAGCATTTATAACTGACCAATCTGGTAAAACCAAATTGTTTTTAAATGCAAAAATGGAAGAAGGTGGAGTTGGCGATTTATTTGGTGATAATAAAATAAAATTATTTAATGTTGATATGGAAGTACTTATAGATAAAAAAGGTAACTTTACTGGTGTAAGGGAAGGAGACAAAACGTATTCTGTAGAAGATTGGAATAAAAAAATTGTTGATAATGCAAAAAGTGATTCAAGTTCAAAAACCGATGAATAAACTTATTATACTAAACTTAATATTCCTCGTTTTGTTTTCTGGTTGCAATACCAGCCAAGATGAGATTATTATTGTGCCAAAGGACTATATAGGATATGTAATTATTGTATATGATCAAGAAAATGGAGTGGATGAAAATATAAAAGATGGTAAACGATTAATGTTAATACCTAAAGAAGGTATATTGCAAACTAAGTGTTCACTTAATTCTGATTGGGGAGGTTTTCCTATGTTTTATTATGAAAATGCCAATGAGTCAAATAGAATTCCTTTTAATATTGAATATGAGAATATTCCTATAAACTCAATAAGTGCTTATGGGGGTACTTCTGCTACAGTTAACAAAGATTTAAAGGGTAATAGTGTTCTAAGATATGTGCAATATTATATAGGTAATAAGAGTCAAATAGATAGTATCTATAATGTTGTTGAGGGAATGGATATTACGGAAATAATTAAATAATATTTAAGGTAATTTTTTTATTTGGGCTAAATTCTAATTTATTCAATAATTCAGAAGCATTTATATCTAAAGCCTCTCAATCTGGGAGGCTTTTTCATTTTACAAACTCAATATCCAATAATCCAAGCACATCTTCGTTATTGTCACATGAGAAAAATTATACTAATCCTAGCGGTCATAACAACTATATTCCTTAGTTGTTCAGGAGACGATCACACGACTACAACATCAACGACCACCACCGAATTACAGGATGGTGACATCATATTCCAAACATCTAAGTCTGCACAAAGTAAAGCGATACAGCTTGCAACAGGTTCTAAGTACAGTCATGTAGGTATCATCTACCTGAAGAACAATAAGACATTTGTATATGAGGCAGTACAACCAGTTAAGCTTACACCACTAAAAGATTGGATCAAACGAGGCGAAGGCTCACATTATGTAGTTAAGAGGTTGAAGGACGCTAAAACTATACTGACACCGGAGGTACGGAGCAAAATGGGCTCGTTTGGTGAGTCATTTAAGGGCAAGCCTTATGACATATACTTTGAATGGTCAGATGATCGTATATACTGTTCAGAACTCGTATGGAAGATATATCACGAAGCTGCCGGTGTTGATATAGGCGAGTTGGAGAAGTTGAGTAGCTTCAATTTGGACGATCCAGCAGTTAAACAGAAGTTGAAAGAAAGGTATGGCGATAATATTCCTATGGATGAGCAGGTAATATCACCTGCTAGTATGTTTAATTCTGATCTGTTGGTGACTGTGGTAGAGCGATAATAAAAAAGGAGGGATAATCCCTCCTCACTCAGCGTAGAATGAAAAAAAGTAACTAAGCGTAGATTGTATCTACGCTTTAATTATACTAAAGCATTTGTAATGCAGTTTTGTTATAAAAGTTTATGGCAGATGCATATCAAATAAAGAATCAGGAAGGCACTTATTATCTGACATTTCAAGTAGTTGGCTGGGCTGATATTTTTAGCAGGAAATGTTATCGGGATATTATAATCGGAAGTTTAGATTTTTGTAGAAAGCACAAAGGATTAAAATTATACGCTTATGTTGTGATGACTAATCATGTGCATGTAATTGTAAGCAGTAATAAAGGGGATTTATCAGGAACCATAAGAGATTTTAAAAAGTATACATCTAAAGAATTCAAAATGATGAATGAAATCAACGAGAGCAGAAGAGAATGGTTAGAGATGATATTTCAATATCATGCTAAGCAGAATAAGCGAAGTGGTGATAGACAATTATGGACGCATGAAAACCATGCGATAGAGTTGACTGATAATGTTATGATAAATGGTAGGATTGATTATATTCATCAAAATCCCGTAAGGGCAGGATGGGTAGCTGAGGCAGAAAATTATCTGTATAGTAGTGCAATGAATTTTGCTAACTTAGACCATCTATTACAAATAGATGAGATATGAAAGCGTAGTTGGAAACTACGCTTAGTAGGGGAAAAGCAATATATAAAGAATTAATAAAAAAATAGTATTTTAGTGTTTCAATTTAAAAAAATGGAGAAAGTATTTAAGGTATTATTTTATTGTATAGTTTCTATTTCAATATTCTCATGTGGTGGAACACATGGGTCTATTAAAGAATATGATTTTGGAATATCTGAGGAAGAATTAATGATTGAAATAGATAATTTGGTTAATGAGAACGTAGATTTAAGTTTTCAAGAACATGATATGGGGAGTGAATATTTTTCATTAGTTATAAATGAAGACGTTGATTATACTTTTGTATATCGCTTCTACGGAGGGGAAAAAGAACAAAAAAGTCCAGGCTCAAGAATATTTATCGCTTATGTAAAAATTGATAATGGGAAATTTCTAACAACAAAGAACATTTCATCAAATGATAAAGTAAAAACTTTAACCATATTTGAAGATAATTTTATTAATAAACTGAATTAACAACCATCCCAAAACATAACAAGCCTCTCCATCATTTTGCGGGAGGCTTTTTCATTGGGGTGAAATGAGTAATTTAGGCTTAAGCTAAAAGCTTAAGTGATTTGTAGGCACAAGTTACAAACTTGCGCCAGCGGGGGAATTAGATAATACTATTGTTGGTTCGGGTACAGGGTTTTGATTAATAATTATTCTTGTATTTGAGTAAAAATGAAAGGAAATATATTAATACTTTTTTTATTGGCTTTAGGTTCAATGCTTCATTCATGTGGCAGTGGAGATGTAGTTCATCCTTCTCAAATTTCGGATGATATTGCGGGTGAATATCTGTTTAAATACCCGACAGGCCAAATTGAAAGAGTTATCATTAAATCTGATTCTACATACAATCAATACATATATTTAAATGAAATAAACTATAAAAATGATTCATGTTTATACAGTAATTCGGGGTCTTGGTTTGTTGTCGATAAAAAAATCAATTTTAATGATTGGCTAATGTATAATTATCTAAGAAATCCGGATAGCATATTAGTGTCACCTCAAAGAACTACCCTAATGGATGTTTATTGGTATGATAAGAGCAAGAAACGGGTTTCATTGTTATCAGTTTTCTCGGATAATGGTTATGTGTTCAAGAAACTAGATTAAGAGTTACATTCGTCTTCCGCTGGCGCAAGTTTAACGAAGTGTAACTTGTGCTATACAGATAAGGCAAGTTTTTAACTTGCTAAACAATGCATAAAGCCTTTCAAATCGAAGGGCTTTTTTGTTGAGTAGGAATGTGTAATTTAGGCTTAAGCTGAAAGCTTAAGTGATTTGTAGACAGGTCGAACAAATTTCAAATAAATGCAATGAGTGTTATGTCAAAATATATATTGTTTATCATATTATGTTTATTTTCAATAATTGGTTTTGCCCAGCAAAATGAGGTGTCAAGTGGACCGGATCCTGAAGCATTGGGTGAAATAATTGGGCTTATTATATTAGTTGTATCCCTTACTTTAGGTATATATTATAGCAATAAGAGAAATAGAAAAAAATAATAACCACTATCCCTCTTTTTATTGGAATTCAACGATTTATAGTTACTTTTAGAAGCTTAACGGTTGTTCATGAAAAAGACGCTCGTACTTTGTTTGTCACTGATCGCTTGTACTGCACTGCTTGCTCAGGATGCTTCTGATGAAGAGGTGATCTCCGCCGAATCCCAGCAAAAACTGGATGTGAAAAGCTATTCTTTCGGCCTGCACGCGGGCATGCTCAATTACATCGGCGACCTGAAAGGGGATGGTACACATTCATATTTTGGAGTTGGAAACTGGGCTTTCGGGTTAACAGCCGAAAAGAAATTCGGCACCAACTACGGCGTACTGGTCAACGGCATATTCGGAAACGTGAGCAAACGCGACATCTACGGAAGTACCTACGCCAATTTTAAATCCGGCATCGCTCACATTGATATCAATTTCATGCTGGACGGTGACAACGGCCGATCCGTGGTTTCGCCGTTCTTGTCGGTCGGACTGGGTTTCCTGTTCTATTCGCCGAAAGCGGATCTGATTTCCCAGGGAGTGCCGCATTATTTCTGGACCGACGGTACTTACCGCGATGTAGAGCAAGGGGCGCCGGGAGCGGATACGGCTTCGGTGGTATTGGTTCGTGATTATGATTATGAAACGGCTCTGGATGGAGGGATGGCTCTGACTTTGCCGGTATGGGGCGGCGTGAAATTCAAGATTTCCCGGCAGATAGACATCAGACTGGCTGCTGCCTACGTGTTTACGTTTACAGATGAGTTGGAGAACATTGCCGGAGGGGGTAAGGATCACTTGTTTTACACCACGTTCGGCGTCAATTACAACCTGGTTGGCGTGGATCGGAGCGACAAGTTCAGGACGATCGACTTTACCAATCTGTTTAATGCCGATTCCGATAATGATGGTATTAAAGACAAATCAGACCTTTGCCAGGATACACCTCCGGGAGTTCAGGTTGATGAGCATGGTTGTGCGCTGGATGCTGATCAGGACGGAGTGCCGGATTATCAGGATCGGGAGCCTGCCACACCTGCTGGAGCAGCTGTCGATTCGTTTGGGGTTACCCTGAAAATGGAAGAACAACCGAATAGCCCATCCATGGATGATCTTCCTGTCGAGCGTAAACAGTTCAATTCGAACAATAACCCGGATGATCCGAAGTAATAGTTCTAGGTCAACACCAGCTTCAAACAAGCGATAACAAGCACAAAAGCTAGCAGGTAGCGTAAACGCTTATTATCGAATTTACTACTTCCAAAATAAGCACCGAGAAAACCGCCAATCAATGCAACTCCAACCAGGATGAAAGATTCATGGCTGATTTTGATGCCCTGACTGAACTGTCCGAACAAGCCGGCACCGGAATTCACCCAGATGAATAAAGCTGAAACGGCAGCGGCTTCTTTCATGTTGCCCCATTTCATAAGCAAAATAACCGGGGTAAGAATAATACCTCCACCGATACCGATTAACCCCGAGAAAAAGCCAATGGTGCCACCAACGGCAAGTCCTTGCCAGATTTGAACCGGTCGAAGTCCGGAGTTTTCTTTGCCAAAAACGTTCAGGATTTTCAGAATGGCAAAGAGTAGAAGCGCGGCCAGAATCTTCTTATAAACGGATGCATCAATTTCAATCATCCCTCCCAGAAAGGCCAAAGGAATGGAACTGATGGCAAAATAGGAAAAGAGCCTGCGGTTAAAGTGCCCCTGCCGCCAGTAATGGTAAAAGGAGATGGCCGCAACAAATAAATTCAACAGGAGCGCCGTGGGTTTCATAACCAATGTGCTGAAACCGAAGAGTGCCATCAAAGCCAGGTATCCACTCGCACCACCATGTCCGACAGCTGCGTACAAAAACGCTACAACGGGTAAAATGGCAAGAAATAGCCAAATATTTTCTATTTCCAGGAGATTCAAAGGGTTGACATTTTGTGCGGATAAAAGTAGTGATAATGTTGCAGGAATGTCATGAATCACCATACTGATTCAGTATATTTGATCAAATTTAAGGGATGGACGAATTATTAAACCGTTTGGCAGACTGTGAGTCAAGATCGGAGCTCTTAGAACCAGCGCAGAGCGTGCGTGAAGATCTCATGCGTACCGTACAGGATTATGCCGATCATTTTATTGCAAGTTTGAAAGACTGCCCGGCATACATTTCCGGTCACCCTGATTTATCCAGGCTCCGGATAGACGGTCGGCCCACGCCCCTGAACCAACTCCTCAAAGATTACGATGCGGAAGTGAATACACATGGCATTAAACCGGCGTCGGGCGGACACATCGGGTACATTCCCGGAGGAGGAATTTACGCCGCTGCTCTGGGGGATTACCTGGCCGATGTTACCAACGAGTATGCCGGCATGTATTTCGGCTCACCGGGAGCTGTTGCGATCGAGAACGAGCTGATCGACTGGTTGAAACAGGTTTTTCATTTTCCGGAAACCTCAGTCGGAAACCTGGCTTCCGGCGGGTCTATTGCCAATTTGATTGCCCTTACGGCAGCACGTGATAAGCACGGTATAAAGAATGAACGGATCCGGACCAGTGTGGTTTACCTGAGCGAGCAGGTCCATCATTGTATTCATAAGGCATTGAGAATTATCGGATTAGAGGATGTGCAGGTGCGTTATCTGGAACTCGATGAACGTTCCAGGATCAAAACAGCAGACCTGAAGCAAAAAATAGCAGAAGATCGTCGGGCCGGATTAAATCCGTTTTTGGTTATTGCATCTGCAGGAACTACCGATACCGGAGCTGTGGATCCGCTCAGGGAAATAGGAACCATAGCAGCCGAAAATAAGCTGTGGTATCATGTCGATGGGGCTTACGGAGGATTCTTTATCTTGTGTAACTCGAAAAAGCAACTCTTTTCAGGTATTGAAATGGCTGATTCACTGGTGATAGATCCCCATAAAGGGTTATTCCTGCCTTATGGACTGGGAGCAGTGTTGGTAAAAGATAAGGAGGCGGTTTTTCATTCGCACCATTATACGGCGAATTACATGCAGGATGCTCAGGTTGAGGGCCGTTTGAATCCGGCCGACCTTTCTCCTGAGCTAACCAAACACTTCAGAGGGCTCCGTTTGTGGTTGCCGCTGAAACTTTATGGCATAGAACCTTTTATAGCCTGTCTGGATGAAAAACTGCTGCTAACGGCTTATTTCCGAAGGGAACTGCAACGGATCGGGTTCGAAGTGGGGCCGGAGCCCGACCTGTCGGTTAGCTACTTCTGGTATCCTGCTCCGGGACCGGATAAAAATAGGTTCAATGAAATGCTGATGCAGGAAGTGCATCGGGATGGGCGGGTGTTCTTGAGTTCTACCAGATTAAACGGTAAGTTTGTGATCAGGATGGCCATTTTGGCATTCAGAACCAAAAAAATAACAATAGACCGGGCTATTGCCATGCTGGAGACTTGTGTCGAACAAACCAAAGCACAATTCAAATGACAGAGAAACAACATATTACCGATTCATTTGACCGGGTACACGACTATTTGCGGATCTCGCTAACGGAGCGGTGTAATCTGCGTTGTTTTTACTGCATGCCTGAAGAAGGCATCGAACTCTCCGAAAAAAGTCATGTTTTATCGCATGAAGAAGTGATCTACCTGGCTAAAGAGTTCGTGGCCCTTGGTGTGAATAAGATCCGTTTGACCGGAGGCGAGCCGCTGGTTAAGAAGAATGTTGAGAAAATCATTCGCGAATTGGCAGATCTTCCCATCCAACTCAGTATCACAACCAATGGCATTCTCTTGGATAAATACCTGCCGCTATTGAAAGAGTGCGGAGTTAAAAAGCTGAATATCAGTTTGGATACCCTGGATCGGGAAAAATTCAACTACCTGACCCGGCGTGATTATTTTGATCGGGTGATGGCAAACATCTATCAGAGCCTGTTGCACGGTTTTGAGGTTAAGATCAACGCCGTCCTGATGACAGGTGTAAACGAAAGCGAAGTGGTTGATTTTATCGAATTTACCCGGAATAATCCGGTTTCCTTTCGCTTCATCGAATTCATGCCGTTCGACGGAAATCAGTGGGATACCTCTAAAGTGGTGACGTTCGACCATATTTTTGATCAGATTGGCAGGCACTACCAACAGGATCAGGTGATCAAGCTGGAGGATAAGAAGCACGACACAACAAAAAATTACAAGATTAAAGGCTATCAGGGAAGTTTTGGAATCATCAGTACCGTTACCAATCCGTTCTGCGACAGCTGTAATCGTATTCGCCTGACAGCCAATGGCCGGATCAAGAACTGTTTGTTCTCGCAAACCGAAACCGATCTGTTAACGCCTTTGCGGGCAGGAGAGGATGTGAAACCCATTATACTTCAGTCGGTAAACCATAAAGCGAAAGCCCGTGGAGGCATGGAGCATAACGAAGATTTCTACAACAAGGAGATCAATACGAAAAACAGAGCGATGATAAGCATTGGGGGATGATTACAGTAGAACAAGCCTTACATATCGTCCGGGAGCATGCCGTGCAAGGGAAAACGGCAGAAAAACCATTGTCGGAGGCCTTGGGGCATTTTCTGGCAGAAGACATTCATGCACCTGTAAATGTACCGGCTTTCAATCAGAGTGCCATGGATGGCTATGGGTTTCGGTATAACGAACTGGGGCAACGACTGACTGTAGTCGACGAAATTCCGGCGGGAGATACGCGAATTGTTCCGGTAGAGCAGGGACAAGCTGTTCGTATTTTTACAGGAGCAAAGGTTCCGGATGCCTGCGATACGGTAGTTATGCAGGAACTGTGTGAACTGGTCGACGGGAAGTTGCTGGTTCGGGATGCAGGGTTAAAACAGGGTGGTAACATCCGTAAAGAAGGCCACCAGATTAAACAGGGTGATTTGGCTCTTCAACAAGGAACTCTTGTTACTCCGGCTGTTATCGGTTTTCTGGCATCATTAGGACTTGATCTGATTCCCGTAATCCTTCACCCTCGTGTCACGTTAATCACAACGGGAAATGAGTTGGTAAAGCCCGGAAATAGCCTGATTAAAGGACAGGTTTATGAGTCCAACAGCTACATGTTGCAAGCAGCATTAAAACAGTACGGAATCACGGCGGATGTGATCACACTCCCCGATGAACAAGAGGCTACAATACGCGAAATTAACCGTGCTTTAGCTGTTTCGGACTTGCTGATTCTCACCGGAGGAATCTCGGTGGGTGATTACGATTATGTTAAACCTGCACTTGAAAAATGTGGTGTTAATGAATTGTTTTACAAGGTTTTGCAGAAGCCAGGAAAGCCGCTGTTTTTTGGACGCAAGGACGATAAATTGATTCTGGCATTACCCGGAAATCCTGCTGCTGCACTAACATGCTTCTACATCTACATGACCCGGATCATTGAACACTATCTTGGTAATTCTTCTCCGGGTTTGCAACAGATTCAGGCGACTATATCGGAATCATATAAGAAGAAAAGCGGTCGTGCCGAATTCCTTAAAGCCATGGTATCGAACAATCAGGTGCGTTTGCTGGAAGGTCAGGGGTCGGATGTGTTATTGTCGTTCGCCAAAGCAAATGCGCTGGTCTATCTGCCACTCGATGTCGAAATGCTCCAGCCCGGCGACGTGGTGGATGTATATTTGTTGCCTTTATGAAGCTTACGGCGATCATACTGGCAGGAGGAAAAAGCGCTCGCATGGGCGAGGACAAAGCATGGATAGAACTGGAGGATGAGCCCATGATCCAACGGGTTATAAACATCCTTCAACCTGTTGCCGATCAATTGTTGATCGTTGCGAATCATCCATCGTATGAAAAACTCGGTTATCCGGTATGCTACGACGAACAACCAGGTATGGGGCCGCTCATGGGCATCTATACCGGATTGAAGCACGTTAAAACCAGTAAGAATCTGATTGTGAGTTGTGATGTTCCTTACCTTACGGTGGAGTTTTTAGAAGAGTTGATCCGGCAGGCTCAAGGGTGCGACATCTGTATTCCGGTGAAAGACGGTCAATCTCATCAACTGATCGGCGTGTTTTCCAGATCCTGCATGAATTCGTTTAAAAAGGATCTAGATAATGGCCATTTAAAGTTGAGAACTGCCTTCGAAAGGTTAAATTTGAAGTTGATGGATGCCGATGCATTTGATGCTCGCATCTTTACCAATATAAATACAAGAGATGATCTTAAAGCTTAATTATTTCGGGCAGATTGCGCAAATGCTTCACAAGGAAGAAGAAGTGTTGGATCTTCCGGTAACTACGATCCGGGAACTGAAGTCGTATTACGCTGAAAAGTTGCAAACCATTCCCTTTTCGGTGGCAGTTAACCAGCAATTGGCAGGTGAAACGGATCAACTCAACGAAAATGATGAAGTGGCTCTTTTGCCACCCTTTGCCGGAGGATGATGCTGTCGGATGATGAAAAATACCGCTATTCCAGGCACCTTCTGCTCCATCAGGTAGGTGAGTCCGGTCAGGAACGTCTGAAGGCGGCCAACGTGCTGGTGGTCGGCGCCGGCGGACTGGGGTGTCCGGTGTTGCTGTACCTGAGTGCTGCAGGTGTGGGAACGATAGGGATTATTGATTTTGATACCGTGGAGATTTCCAACTTGCAGCGACAAATCCTGTTTACGACTGAAGATGTCGGGAAAAATAAAGCTCTGGCGGCAAAAGAACGCCTGCAGGCATTGAATGATCAAATCCGTTATGAAGTTTATCCTGAGCGATTGACAGGCCTTAACGCGAAGGAACTGTTCGGTCAATACGACCTGATCGTTGATGGTTCCGATAATTTTACCACCCGATACCTGGTCAACGATGCCTGTGTTCAAACCGGAAAACCTTTCATACATGGCGCAATCTTTACGTTTGAAGGCCAGTTTGCCGTATTCAACTACCAAAACGGACCGACCTACCGGTGTCTGTTTCCGGAAATTCCGGATCAGGGTGCTATTCCGAACTGTGCAGAAGTAGGCGTGCTGGGAGTATTGCCCGGAATAATCGGCATGCATCAGGCTAACGAAACTCTTAAACTCTTACTGGGAGTAGGAAAGCCATTGTCGGGTAAACTCATGGTTTTCGATGCTTTGAGTGGAACTCAACGAACGATTCATTTGCAACGAAATGAAGAACAGGTAAAAGTGGCTTTGGGCATTGATCTGAAACAACATGCGGATGAGTTGAATTGTGCTCAGGGTAAAGAAAAGGATGAGATTGATATCGAAGAGCTTCGGGTACTGCTCACCAGGGAACCGCTGCAGCTCGTCGATGTCCGGGAACCGTGGGAACAACCCCGGATTGAATCGCTTCAGGCGTTAACTATTCCACTGGATGACCTTCCGGATATGCTGGATCGGTTGGACCCCTCAAAAAAGACAGTCGTTTTTTGCCAGCATGGAGGAAGAAGTCTGGTAGCAATTGAGCTGCTTAAACAGGAAGGATTCAAGAATTTGGTTAATTTAACAGGCGGAATTGTAAACTGGAAGTAAGTATTATGGCAGATAAAAAAGTCAAGAACGTATTTGTAGAAGGGCCGATAACACCCGAAAAGATTGCCAACTCCATTGCCCATCACCAGGTGAAGACCAACATTGGTGCGCATGATATTTTTTTAGGACAGGTAAGGGCTGATGTTATTGAGGGGAAGACCGTTCAGGCCATTGATTACAGCGCCTACGAAGAAATGGCCAACAAGGTCTTTCATGAAATTCGGGAAAGTGCTTTTGATAAGTTTGATCTCACCTGTATGCACATCTACCACAGTAAAGGACTTGTGAAAACGGGAGAAATCTGCTTGTTTGTCTTTACTTCTTCTGCTCACAGGAAGGAAGCCATGGAGGCCTGCCGGTATTTGGTAGAAGAAATTAAAGCGAAAGTCCCGATCTTTGGAAAAGAAGTCTTTGAAGACGCCTCATTTCAATGGAAAGTAAATCAGTAATCTTCAGGAACGGAGCACGAATAACAGACAACAGAATGATAGACATTACACACAAAAATACCACCTTGCGCGAAGCTACAGCTCAGGCTATTGTAAAAGTAAGCAGTCAGAAAACCATTGATGCGATCAATAATCGAACGGTTCCTAAAGGGGATGTGTTCGCCATGAGCAAGGCTGTAGGGCTGCTCGGAATTAAGAATACTCCGCTTATTCTGGCGGACTGCCACCCGCTGCCGATCGAATATGCCGGAATCGAATACGAGATCAATGAACTTGAAATTACGGTGAAAGTAACCATTAAAACCATTTACAAAACGGGCGTAGAAGTAGAGGCCATGCATGGTGCCAGTGTGGTTGCGCTGAACATGTACGACATGTTGAAGCCTATTGATAAAGGAGTGGAGATTCACCACATTAAACTACTGCACAAAAAAGGGGGCAAATCCGATTTCACGGATCGAAACAGGCAGCAATTAACTGCAGCTGTTGTGGTGTGTTCCGATACCATTGCTGCAGGACAGAAAGAAGACAAGGCGGGAAAAACCATTGCTCAGAAGCTGGAAGGCTACAGCGTGCAGGTAAACGATTATGTGGTGATTCCCGACGAGATTGATGCGATTCAAAATAAAGTAAAAGCTTATGCTGCCGATGGGCTAAACATGGTCATCTTTACCGGTGGAACCGGTCTCTCGGACAGGGATGTAACACCCGAGGCATTGAAACCGCTTTTAACCCGCGAAATTCCGGGAATTGAAGAAGCCATCCGGAACTATGGGCAGGATCGCACACCTTATTCCATGCTAAGCAGGAGCGTAGCAGGGGTAATTGGCAGTACGCTGGTATTGGCTCTGCCCGGATCAACAAATGGCGCTAAAGAAAGCATGGATGCTGTTTTTCCGGCAGTATTGCACGTATTCGGAATTTTAAAGGGAATGAATCACGGTTAAATAATTGAAGATAAGTCAAGTCATATTCGTTTTATTACTTTCGGCAAGCGCTGTGTTCGCTCAGCAAAACCAGCTTACGGATAGTTTGTCCCAGGTCATCGGGTCTAAGGATCAACATGATACGATTAAGGTTAAAGCGTTGTTCGACCTGTCAATGATTTACTACATGAGCAACCCGGATACCACGATGTTGTTGTGTGAGGAAGCGCTGAAATTATCGAAAAAACATAATTATACCTATGGCATGGCCGAAAGCTATGGCTGGCTGGGGTACTTGTTGCAGCATAAAGGAAGAGTGAAAGAGGCATTGTCCTATTACCATAAGAATTTTGAGCTGGCTAAATCCATCAACGATTATTCGGGTATGGCTGTGGCTGCCAATAACATTGCCAACATTCACCAACAGCAGGGTGACAGTAAAAACGCTTTTTATTATTACAATGAGAGCTTGAAGATTCATAAGAAAAGCAATAATCAACAAGGAATAGCCTCAACGTACAATAACCTCGGTACCATGTACGATAATAACGATCAGAAAGAAACAGCATTGAAGTATTACAACAAGGCGTTGGAGGTCCTTCGGGAGATCGGCGACAAAAGAGGTGTTGCTTTTGCATTGAACAACATCGGTTACCTTCACGATCTGTCAAACGGCGATTCCACTTCCTTATGGTGTTACCTGGAAAGTATAAAACTCTTGGAAGAAATAGGTGATCTGGAAGGAATAGCCAGCGGATATATCAATGTAGGCTACCTCTACTATAAAAAGAAAGATTACAGCACAGCGCTGGAGTATTATACCAATGGACTGGAACTTCAAAAGAAAGTTGGCAATAAAGAAGGAATTATCCGTTCTTCCAACAACATGGCCGGTGTTTATATTGATTTGGGGCAAGAGGACCGCGCTGTAGCGATTTTAGAAGAGAGTTTATCTCTGTCTAAGGAACTCGGCTACCCTAAATACATTTCCAGTTCATCGGCTCTGTTGAGTGAATTGTATGAAAAAGAACAACGCTTTCAGCAGGCTTTAAATCTGTATAAATTACATATTCAGATGCGAGACAGCCTTAACAGTGAAGAAAATCACAAAGCAGCTGCCAAGCAAGAAGCACTGTTTGAATACGAAAAACAAAAAGCACTGGATGATGCCGAGCATGAGAAGCAACTGGCCATCGAGCAGGAAGCCAAACAAAAGCAGCAGATTCTCACCTTCGCCACAGCCGGAGGACTGGGACTCGTTGGAATCTTCCTCCTTTTCGTGTTCA
>JAGQZT010000091.1 GCA_020435335.1 Flavobacteriales bacterium
AACGACATTACTAACCAGATTCCGATGCGTCAGCATCACCCCTTTCGGATTCCCGGTTGTTCCGCTGGTATAGATAAATGTGGCCACATCATCTTCATGAACCTGAGCCTGTGCCGCCTGAATGGCTTCCTCATCAATTTCAGGTTGAAGCAAATCAGAATAATGCTGAAATCCGGCCACCTCATCAAAAGTGTAAATCCCATTCAAGGAAACAACTCCGGACTGAATATTTTTGATTTTACCGGCAATAGTTCCATCCGAGACAAAAGCAAATTTTGCTCCGCAATCATTCAGGATATATTGATAATCCGCTTCGGTAATGTTGGTATAGATCGGCACATTAATCACACCGATTTGTTGCACGGCCAGATCGGTCAAATGCCACTCGGTTCGGTTATTCGAAATCACAGCAATCCGATCTCCCTTTTGAAGTCCCAACTGCAATAATCCGGTACTGAAGCGCTTACTTTTTTCAACTATTTCGGCAGAAGAAAGTGACACCCACCGGCCATTCATCTTTTGCGTAAACGCATCCGGTCTGGGATCGTTTTTTAAGGCGTGATAGTAAAAATCAAAGATAGTTTTAATCATAACAACAATTTAATAACCAGTATTTTAATGATTTTTACCTAAAGTAAAATTTAAACGTAATGATTTACAGGTCTTTTTCACTCACCACATCACCACTTGCATACTTCTGCAGTTTGGTTGGCACTCCACTTTCATTGAATAATTTCCAGGATCCGATACGCTTGTAATCGAACATGGCTTTATCGTACTGCATCTCTCCCTGCTCTTTCAGATTTCCATTGGCATAGTAGTACGATTGGGTATACACCAGCTTCTTTTTATCTGTCATTTCCAAGGTGTTTTCAGGAGATCCGTTCTCGAAATAATTAGCCTTGAACTTGTAATACTGCATGCTCTTATCATACTCCTCTACAAACTCCAACTGACCATTCTTATAATAATCCTCCCATTTGATGGCTTCACTCATAATGTAGGTTATTTCCGATTTCACGGTACCGTCTTCATAGTAAAGTGTCATCCGGCTTTTCTTCAAATCGACCAGGCGAAAGTTTCGTTCTACATTCCCGTTCGGATAAAAATTCTTATAGATTTTTAGTTGTCCGTCTACATAAAACCCTTTATGCATCAGTTGACCGGTCGTATAATAATCCTCCAGGTAACCATTAGCAGCATAGCCGTTCTGATCATTCCTCACCGTATCCTTACCCAACATCATGTTCAAGGGCTCATACATCGTAATCCCGTACTGAGGGTCAATAACCACCTCCGGAGAAAACGTATCATTATACAAACTTTTATCGGTCAGGTCATTGCGTTTTTGCGCCCACGCAAAAAATACGATACAAATGCTTAATGTAGCCAGTAATATTTTTTTCATAACTCTTCTTTATTTTCATTATGCTCTAATCTAGCAATTTTTATACCTAAATACCCAAACACCATGGTCATCAACGGGCTAATCAGGTTAAAAAAGCAATACATCCAGTAATCGCCCGTTGCTATCCCCAACACGCCGGAGTGGTAAGCCCCGCAGGTATTCCATGGAATGAGGGCTGATGTAACGGTCCCTGAATCTTCGAGGGTTCTGCTCAATACTTTCGGATGCAGATCTCTTTCGCGATACTCTTCGGCAAACATCCTTCCCGGAACCACGATGGCCAGGTATTGGTCGGATGCCGTTAGGTTAAATACCACACAGGAAGATGCTGTAGTTGCAATCAAAGAACCTGTGGATTTTGCCAGGTTAATGATGGATTGAGTGATTCGTTTCAGCATACCACATTGTTCCATCACACCTCCAAAAGTCATGGCACAGACTATGAGCCAAATGGTGTTTAACATGCCACTCATGCCACCCGAAGTCAGCAAATCATTCACCAACTCATTTTCTGTTACGATGGCCACATCGGTAGTCATGGCATCGACTACCGTTTTGTACGAGCCCAACATGAAATTCGTTTCTCCCGAGAGGGAATTTATGAGATCCGGCTGAAAAATAATGGCAAACACACCTCCTAAAATACTCCCAATCAGCAAAGCGGGAATCGCCGGCATTTTCTTGACAATCAATACAATAACCAACAAAGGCACAACAAACAACCAGGGGGTTATGTTAAATTTGGAAGCAATGGCCGATTTCAGCGTATCGATCTCTGTAACCTGACCACTTCCATCGTAAAAGAAACCGATTACCAGAAAAATAATCAATGTGATGACAATAGACGGGATGGTTGTGTAAGCCATGTACTTGATGTGCGTAATCAAATCGGTTCCGGCCATAGCCGGAGCCAGATTCGTCGTATCGGATAACGGCGACATCTTATCCCCAAAGTAGGCCCCGGAAATAATCGCACCGGCAATCAATCCGTCGGAAATCCCAAGAGCCTTCCCTATTCCCAACAGCGCTATACCGACAGTAGCTACCGTACTCCAGGAACTCCCTGTTGCAACAGACACAATGGAACTGATCACACAGGTTGCAAACAAAAATATGGTGGGGCTCAGTATATCAAGTCCGTAATAGATCATAGCCGGAACCACGCCGCTGATCAGCCAGGTTCCCGCCAGGGAGCCGATCAATAAAAGAATGATCAAAGCCGACAAAGCCGATTTGATACTCTTCTCGATCCCATGCATGATATCGTTCCAGCGGTAACCATTGTAAAGGGCTATAATTCCAGCCACGGCAGCGGAGACCAGTAAGGTGATCTGATTAGCACCATCCAGTGAACTGTCGCCATAAACGAAACGTACATTCACAACCAGCAACGCTACCAGAACGATGATCGGGATGAACGATTGCAACAAGGTTGGCTTCCTGTACTGATCCATGAACTCCTTTTTTAGAATGGACGTAAATATATCAATCGTACAGGAGATAAAGAACTTTTCAGGGACTTATTATTAACAACTTATCAAATAAAATAACCGATTCGGATGAATTTCATTTGTTTAAAACCTGTTAACTATTCATCGGAAAAACACGCCTGAGCAAGGAAGATATCCAGTAATTTTAACAGGCAAATCAGAAGCGTTTTATGTTTTTAATATTTGACACCGAAACCACCGGACTACCCAAGAATTACAATGCCCCGGTCTCCGATTCCGACAACTGGCCCAGAATGGTTCAGTTGGCCTGGCAACTGCATGATACGGAAGGAAAACTCATTGCCAATCAGAACTTTATTGTTCGCCCGGACGGCTTTGAAATTCCGATCGGGGTTTCCAAAGTGCACGGGATCACCACTGAAAGAGCACTCCGTGATGGTGTTGAGCTATCCGTAGTTTTACAAGCCTTTCTGGAAGACCTGCAACGTGCTACCTACAATGTGGGACACAACATCGAATTCGACATCAACATTGTCGGTGCTGAATTCTACCGGCTTGGCATAACCAACAACCTCGCCGGACTGAAGGTGATCGACACCATGAAATCGTCGATCGATTTCTGCGCGATTCCCGGAGGACGTGGTGGCGGGTTCAAATATCCGTCACTCACCGACCTGCATACCAAACTCTTCGGAAAAGGTTTCGGCGACGCACACGATGCCGCCTACGATGTGGATGCTACTGCCCGATGTTTCTTCGGACTGGTTAGTAACCGGGTTATTCAGCCCGCTGAAATCCCCAACATGGACGCCGTTGTGTATGAAGCTCCGAAATTAGCCGAAGCCAATTTTGCAGCTCAGGAGAAAGAAAAAACAGAAGATGCTGGTAAAGTACTGGAAGCCAATACCAAAATTTCCGAAGAACTGAAACAGGCCGACTTTGTGCACCTGCATAACCACTCCCAATTCTCCATTTTGCAGTCTACCACCCGGATCGATGCCCTGATCGCCAAAACGAAAGATTTTGGCATGAGTGCCGTAGCTCTGACCGATCACGGCAACATGATGGCTACCTTCCACTTTGTGCGGGAAGCCCTCAAAAATGATATAAAACCCATTGTCGGTTGTGAGTTCTTTCTCTGCCACAACCGCAATGACAAAAGCTACAAGGACGACGGTTTTCAGGTTGTTTTGTTAGCCAAGAATAAGAACGGCTACCAAAACCTCATCAAACTGGCATCTTACGCCTATACCGAAGGGTTCTACTATGTTCCCCGGATCGACCGGAATCTGTTACTGCAGTTCAAAGACGACCTGATCGCACTAACCGGAGGAATCTGGGGTGAAGTCCCCAATAAAATCCTCTTTGAGGGCAAACAGCAGGCCGAAGAGGCTCTGCTCTGGTGGAAGGAACATTTCGGAGCCGATTTCTACATTGAACTAAACCGCCACGGCGTTGAGGAGGAGAATGAGATTAATAAAGTGTTGCTGGAATTTGCCGAGCAACACCACATTGAATATGTGGCCTCCAACAACAGCTACTACCTGAACCGGGATGATGCCGAATCGCACGACGTACTCCTGTGCATCCGCGATGCCCGGCATGTAAGTCAACCGAAAAAATACATCGGCAAGCGCGGCCGTGAATTCCGATTCGGGTTTCCGAACGATGAATTTTACCTGAAATCGGCTCAGGAGATGAAACAACTCTTTGCCGATCTTCCCGATGCCATCACCAACACCCAGAAGATTGCCGACCAGATCGAATCCTTTGAACTGCAACGCGATGTATTGCTGCCCAAGTTTGATATTCCGGAAGAATTCAAAGACCCGCGCGATGAAGAAAACCCGTCGCTGAAGATCGGCGAGAACAACTACTTACGTCATATCACCTACGAAGGAGCGAAAAAACGATATCCGGAAATTACCGATGAAATCAAGGAGCGTCTCGATTTTGAGCTGGACGTTATCCGGAATACCGGCTACCCGGGTTACTTCCTCATTGTAGAGGATTTTATCCGGGAAGCCCGGAACATGGGGGTTTCCGTTGGACCCGGAAGGGGTTCTGCCGCAGGATCCGCCGTAGCTTATTGTACCGGAATCACCAACATCGACCCGATCCAGTACGACCTCCTGTTTGAGCGTTTCCTGAACCCGGACCGGGTATCCATGCCCGATATCGATATTGATTTTGATGATGATGGCCGCCAAAAAGTAATCGATTACGTAATCAACAAATACGGTTCGAGTCAGGTGGCGCAAATCATCACCTACGGTACGATGGCTGCCAAGTCATCCGTACGGGATACGGCGCGCGTACTGGACCTGCCACTTAGTGATGCCGGGCGTTTAGCAGGACTTATTCCCGACATCAAACTCAACAAGATTTTCTACTCCAGTGAAGAAGAACTGAAAGCTAAGCTCGGCAGACAGGAAGACATTGCCCGGGCGCAGGAGCTGAAAATGATTGCCAAAAGTGATTCGCTCGAAGGCAAGACCCTGCAGCAAGCCATTGCCGTAGAGGGATCTATGCGAAATACCGGAATTCATGCCTGCGGGATCATCATTACTCCCGACGACATCACCAATTATGTTCCGGTAGCCGTTGCCAAAGATTCCGACATGACCTGCACCCAATTCGACAACTCCGTTGCCGAAGATGCGGGCCTCCTGAAGATGGATTTCCTCGGATTGAAGACCCTGACCCTGATCAAAGATGCCTGTGAGATCATCAAGAACAAACATGGCATCGAACTCGATCCGGAGGCGTTCGACATTGAAGATGAAAAGACTTACGAGCTTTTCCAGCGCGGTGAAACGGTCGGGATATTTCAGTACGAATCTCCCGGTATGCAAAAGCACATGCGTGCGCTAAAACCTACCGTCTTTGCCGATCTTATTGCCATGAACGCCTTATACCGCCCCGGACCGATGGAATACATCCCTTCGTTCGTTCGCCGGAAACACGGTGAAGAGGCTGTCGTATACGACCTTCCTGAAATGGAGGAATACCTGAAAGAGACTTACGGAATTACGGTCTACCAGGAGCAGGTGATGCTGCTCTCCCAGAAACTGGCCAATTTCACTAAAGGTGAAGCCGATGTTCTCCGGAAGGCCATGGGTAAGAAACAGAAGGCCGTGCTGGACAAGATGAAGCCTCAGTTCATTAACCAGGCGAAAGAAAACGGGCATCCGGAAGAAGTACTCGAAAAGGTTTGGAAGGACTGGGAAGCTTTTGCGGCTTACGCCTTCAACAAATCGCACTCGACCTGTTATGCCTGGATCGCCTACCAGACCGCATATTTAAAAGCCCACTACCCTGCCGAATTCATGGCTTCGGTACTCAGCAACAACATGAACGACATCAAGCAGGTAACCTTCTTTATGGACGAATGTAAGCGCATGGGTATTTCCGTTCTGGGACCCGATGTAAACGAATCGGTTCATAAGTTTACGGTAAACGCCAAAGGAGAAATCCGATTCGGATTGGGTGCCATGAAAGGTGTCGGTGAAAAAGCGGTGGAATGCATCATTGCCGAACGGAAAGCGAACGGTCCTTTCACCTCGATCTTCGACCTGACCCGGCGGATCGACCTGCGATCGGCCAATAAAAAAACTCTGGAAAGTCTGGCGCTGGGAGGCGGATTCGATTCTTTCCCGAACACACACCGTGCTCAATATTTCCATGAAGACAACGGTACCACCTTCCTTGAAATGGCAATTCGGTACGGCAACAAGCACCAGGATCAGGAAAATTCCGCTCAGGTTTCGATGTTCGACAATGTGGAAGGCGGTCAGATCGAAGAACCCAAGCTGCCTCAATGCCGGGAATGGAGCTCTTATGAAAAGCTGAAGCAGGAAAAGGAAGTGGTCGGCATCTTCATTTCCGGTCACCCGCTGGACGACTTCGAAGTGGAAATCGCCAACTTCAGCAAGGGAACACTGGCGCATTTAAGTGATCTGACTAAAATAAAAGGACATGAGCTGGCACTGGCCTGTATTTGTACCGGTGCGCAGGACAAAATGACAAAAAACGGCAAACCGTTTGGCATCCTGCAGGTGGAAGACTACAACAGTTCGTACGAATTCTTTGTGTTTGGCGAAGACTACATCAAGCTAAAGCCTTATTTCATCAAAGAGCAATTCCTGTTCATTAAAGGGAAAGCCATGCAGCGGAAGTGGAGCGATGACCCGAACGACCTGGAATTCAAGATCAGCAACATCGAGTTGTTATCCGAATTACGGGAAAATAAAGTACACAGCATAACCGTTAACATTCACAATCAGGATGTGAGCGGAGCCTTGATTGAGAAAATCGAGCAACTGCTGGAACAACACCAGGGCAAATGTGATTTCAAGATCAATGTTAAGGATGATGAAGAAGGTGTGATCTGTTTATCGTCGAGGAGCAAACGTGTTAATGTGTCAGACGAATTACTGAA
Organism: Flavobacteriales bacterium; assembly: GCA_020435335.1. GTDB lineage: Bacteria > Bacteroidota > Bacteroidia > Flavobacteriales_E > Vicingaceae. The sequence goes on from JAGQZT010000091.1 coordinate 7,301, forward strand.
CAGCATCAAGGAGATCCGGGAGGTGAGTTATAAATTGAATTAAGCAGTTCTCGATACGCTTCGCACTCGAACAGACAATGATCCTTACCGATCTGCGAAACACCTGAACTGACACTGATAAAATGACAAATTGTCGGCATTCATAGAATGGTGTAATTATTGACCGAAAGTCGATAACATAATAAAAACCGAAAAAGTATATTTACAATACGATTTAGAACAATTAAAATTTAAAGATTATGGCATTAGAATTAACAGACTCCAATTTTGAAGAACAAGTAATTAACTCCGATAAGCCCGCATTGATTGATTTTTGGGCCGTATGGTGCGGACCATGTCGTATGGTTGGACCATTGGTTGAAGAAATCGCGAACGAGTACGATGGAAAAGCAATCGTAGGGAAAGTGGACGTAGACAACAACCCTGAAACCGCTGCTAAATTTGGCATCCGGAACATCCCGACCATTTTATTCATGAAAGGTGGTGAAATTGTTGACAAACAAGTTGGAGCCGTTTCCAAAGACGTGTTGAAACAAAAACTGGACGCGATCATGTAATGCGCATCCTTCGAACATAAAAAAGCCCGGTCTGTGACCGGGCTTTTTTATAACTCTATTCCATCTTAGTTGTTCACGGAGATCAATTCCACCTCAAACACCAAAGGCATGTAAGGCTTGATTGGTCCACCGGGACGAGGGTTAGCGCCGTAAGCTAATTCCTGAGGGATGAAGAATTTGTACTTCGCTCCCTCTTTCATCAGCTGAACGCCTTCCGTCCACCCTTTGATTACCTGATTCAGACCAAAAGTAGCCGGCTGACCTCGCTCCACCGAGCTATCGAACACGACACCTTCGGGAGTTAATCCGTGGTAGTGAACCGTAACGCTGCTGGTAGCGGTGGGTTGTTTACCCGTACCTTCTTTGAGCACGATGTATTGTAATCCGCTGGCCGTTGTTACAACTCCCGGTTTCTTTTTATTCTCTTCCAGGAATTTGATACCGTCGGTTTTGATCTTCTCGGCGTTTTTCATTTCTTCGACACGGGCTTCTTCTTGTTTCTTTTGAAAGTAAGCCTGAATAATCGCCTGAGTTTCTTCCGGTTTCAGTAATTTGTTCGTATCGGATGCTGCTGCTTTGATCCCTTCGATGAAGGCATCGAAATTACACTCCGGGAAATCACGTTTGATGTTTTCCACCATATTCATTCCAATACCGTAACTTACCGTATCCACATCGGATTTTAACTCAACTTTAGTACTCATTGTTTCTTTTTTTCCTTTGCTTTTCTTCTTTTGTGCATTTGCATTGAGGGTAAAACTCAACGCTGCCACCGTTAAAAGAATCGTAATTGTTTTATTCATAATTATTGTTTTTGCTAAAGTTGCAGGTTGAAAATCCAACCGACACTTTAGGTATTAGTCGTTTACTTTGATCAGTTCCACTTCAAACACCAACGGCATGAATGGTTTGATCGGTCCCTGTCCGCCTTGAGGCGCATTCGCACCGTAAGCCAGTTCCTGAGGGATGAAGAATTTGTATTTCGCACCTTCTTTCATCAGCTGAACCCCTTCGGTCCATCCCGCGATCACTCCGTTCAATGGGAATTCGATCGGCTCACCTCTGTCGACAGAGCTATCAAATACCACGCCATCCGGTGTAGTTCCGTGGTAATGTACTTTAACATTAGACATAGCGGTAGGTTGTTTTCCTTTTCCTTCTTTCAATACAATATACTGTAATCCACTGGCAGTAACCTGTACACCGGCTTTGGTTTTGTTCTCTTCCAGGAATTTAATGCCTTCCTCTTTTACGGATGCAAACATTTCTTCCATTTGCTTCTGACGTTCAGCCATTTGTTCCATCTGTTTTTTCTGAGAATAACCCTGCAAAACAGCCTGAGCATCTTCGGTCGATACCAATAATTCGGCCGAATCAACGACATCTTTGAATCCTTGCATGAATGCATCCATATTCCCCTCGCTGAACTGCTGTTGCAAGCCGTTAGCCGTGTTTACACCAACTGCATAACTCACCGAATCGATGTTGTTGTTCAGGGTAATTGTAGCTGTGTCACTTTCTCCGTTCTGACAAGCTACCATTGCCAAAGCTCCGATTATTGATAAACTGATCTTTTTCATTTTAATTAATTTTTACAATTTCTAATTCATAAACTAATGAGGTATAAGGAGGAACCACCTGAGTGGAGGATCCTTCTTCTCCAAAAGCGAGTTGCGAAGGTATGATTATTTTTGCTTTTTCACCTTCCCTCATCCCTTTTAATGCTTTTTCCAATCCCGGTATAACTTGTCCGGGAGTACCATAGTTAAAGGTTAAACCACTTCCCGAATAGGTGTTGTCGAATTCCAGGTTATTCAGAAACGATCCTTTATAGTGGATGGTGATTTCGCGATCCCGCTCCACCTTGCTCCCTTTCCCTTTTCGGAGTGATTTCTTGTACCAACCAGACTGTTCCTTATATCCTTTATTCTCTTTGATGTACTTATTGAGGATAACCTGCTCCAACATTTCCGGATCCATGGGTTTCCCCTGATCGGTTTGATAGGCCTCAATCTTCACGTAAGCCGTCAGGTAATCGGCATCTTTCAATGTGTTTTCCAACTGAGGAACGGCCTGGATTATTGCAGTCCGGTCGATCCGGAATTCGGCGCTATCTCCTTCACTGAGGTAGTGATACAAAAACGCCAGCTGGTGTTTCGGAGCCTGAACTTCTTCCTTAAACTGACGGTATACGAGTCTGTCGCCCTCCAGAATCCGGATATTGGCGGAAACATACCTGTTCGGATGAAACGCTTCCTCCCCTTCATCGAAAGCAAGCAACTTCATATAAACACCATGCTCTTTTTCGGAGAATCCCGGAAAGCTATGATCACAACCATAGCCAATCAGCGTTAGCATCGCCAGCACAATAAAGCGTTTGGAAGTACTCATTGAATATCCACTAATTCGATATCGTAAATGATGGTGGAACGGATCGGAATTTTCTTAAAATCACCCGCTAATCCGTGAGCCAGGTGCGACGGGATCACTATGATCGCCTGATCGCCTTTACTGAGGTAAGTAATCCCTTCATGCAATCCGCTTTCCACATTGTCTTTTCCAACAACAAACACTTCCGAGGTATCGTTGGTGTTATAGCATTCTGTCCCGTCGATCAGGCTGACCTTATAATTAACCACCGCTTTTTGCCCTTCCCGGATCAACGGTCCTTCCACATCGTTATAAATTTCATACCTGAGACCCGTTTCGGTTTTAACCACGTTCAGGCTTCTTCTTTTTACGTAAGCATCGATCTGGTTCGATTCGAGTTGTGTTACTTCTTTATTGACTTCGATCAGATGTTTTTTCAATTCGGCAGCAGGAATTTCAGGTACATGCTGATTGGCATCTTCCGTACAGGAAAACAAAAAAACCAACCCTATGCATACATAACCTGATCTCATGATGGCAGTTCCAGAATTTTTTTCAGGTATGCAACAGCTTCCGGAAGCATCATAAACAAGCTACCTCCCGCGGCATAGATATGCCCGCCTCCATTAAAATGCTCGTTTGCCAGACGATTCACATAAACATCATCTTTTGACCGGAAAGATAAACGAACTTCCTCATCCCGTTCCGTGAGTAACACGGCCATTTTAATACCGTTAATGGATAAAGGGTAGTTGACCAGGCCTTCCGTATCACCTTTTTTGAAATTGAACCGTTTCAGTTCTTCTCCGGAAAGTGAGATGTATGCAATCCCCTGATCGTGATAAACATGCATTTTTTCGGTTAACGCGAACCCCAGCAAGCGCAGGCGATCTTCGGAATAAGTATCATAAACGCTTTGATGAATGTTGGAGGCTTGCACGCCCAGTTCCAGGAAATGAGCAATGATCCGGTGTGTTTTAGCAGTAGTAGACGGAAACCGGAATGAACCGGTGTCGGTCATGATGCCGCAATACAGGCATTCGGCCATGTTTTTGGTGATGCCCTTCAGGTCGTCAAACGATTCGATTAATTCGTACACCAATTGCGACGTAGAGCAACTATCTGTATCCACATAATAATGATCGGCAAAATCCTGGGGATCCTGGTGGTGATCGATCACCACCTTAACAGCGTCTTTTTCACCTACGTACACACCCAGTTCGCCAATGCGTGATAACCCGTTATAATCGAGGGAAAAGATCAGGTCGGCGTTCAGTAGTTCGGCAAGAGCTGACTCTTTTTGCGTATCAAAATGGATGATCTGGTCAGCTCCTTCCATCCACTTCAAAAAATCGGGGAATGCATCGGGGACAATTACACAAACGGCCTTTCCTTTTGCTTTCAGGTAGTGGTACATGGCCAGAGAAGAGCCAATCGCATCACCGTCGGGCCCTTTATGGGTGGTGATGACGATCTTCCCGGAAGAGGATATGGCCTGTTGAATTGCTTTCATCTTATAAAAATAAAAAAGCCCCGACAAAGCGGGGCTATAAAAATAGTTATATTTTGTTAAAATCCTGTTCCGTAGAATCCTGAAATCGGTGTAGTCATGTGTTCTACCAGTACACCCACGCAACCCATGTCGCTGGACTTCATCATCTTGCCTTTGCTTTTACCTGTAGATTCGCCTCCACCAGGAATAGTTACTTCAAGAATCAGTCTTCGGGTTGTTTCAACGGAAAATTCGATTTCGTTGGAGAAGCCATCCTGGCTGTTATCGTACAACAACTCTTTTTGCCGTTCAACAACCGTTTGTACTTCCTTGTCGATTTTCTCCACTTCCTTACCGGTTGAAACCTGTCCTGAACCTTCACAATCATAACAAGTTTCGCCATCCACATACCCTTCACCATGGCAGGCATCACAATCTTTCATTTCTTCCTCCATGGATTTATGTTCAACGGTTTTCTGAACTTTTACTTTTTTGGTTTCGTAGATTTTGAAAGCAACCTGGCTCCCCAGATTCTCATCCATACAAAGTGAAATTCTATAATCCTGTCCTTTGTAAACGATGATGCTCAGTTCGGATGTTTGCCCTTTGCTGAATAAGGCACTTTTGGATTGTCCGTTCAGTTTAAATAAATCGTTTTCGGAGGGCATGCAATATTTCGTATGGAAATAGTTGCAGTATTGTCCGAAAGAAAGAGCAGGAACCATTAAAATGGCTGCTATTAGAAGTATTTTGCTAGTTTGTTTCATGTTATATGCTTTAGCTATGAGATCAATTAAGCCTCTTCTGTGCTTGTTATTTTATTTCTTATTTCATTTACCTTCGCTTTGATGGCATTGAACTGAGCTTCGGTCAGCGATGCAGAAGAAGAACTTCCTCCCAACACCATTTTGCCATCATCCTTCTTTTTGAATGAAATGCCGGAACCTTTTGATTCTTCTTCCGGAATAGCTGCAAATGTTGCTTCCAGATCAGTAAACCAGGCCAACACTTCTTTCACCTGAGCGTTTTCTTCATGTTGTTTCAAATAATCCAACAGGTTATCCAATGTCAGTTTTTGATCGGCAATACGATCTACCGCAGCCTTATCTTTAGCAAAGTCGGTTGTATTGGCAACAACATAAACGGTTTCGAGCCACCCTGCTGCAGCAATTATGCCAAGTTTGTCTCCCTGCTGATTTTGATCCAGGTAATCCACCACTGAAAAATAAGACGTATTAGTGATCGCTACCAATGAATCGGCATTGTCCAGGTTATTTTGAATACGCTCTACCAGTTCTTTGCTGAAAGCGGCATTCAACCCGATTGGTTCGGCCAGTTTCTGTATGGTTCCAAAATACTTAGCTGTTTCGTTAAACTCCTCAAAGGCAGCCGTATAAGCCAGGTCTGCTGAGTAAATTCCGAAATTCAGGGCTTGCTTGGTCGGATCGGTATAGTTGTCCACGTTTTGAATCGGGTTCAACATTTCCTTGTTATATTTCAATCCACTTTCTTTGATAAATCCGAACATTTCATCCGGAGAGGGAATCTGGTAATACACCTCATTCTCTGGTTCTTCAACAACATTTTCAACCACTTCTACCGGTTCTTCTACCGGTTCATCTCCACCACATGCAGTGAACATTACAACAGGTGTTGCCATCAGGATAGCAGCAACGAATCTCATTTGTTTTTTCATAACCTTGTTTTGTTTACAGTTCAACAAAAATATAAATATTTTGGTTTAAATCGAATTATTTATCCGTTAAAGAAGGAAAGCCAAGAAAAGACGGGGAGACAACGTACGTAATACAGCGTAAATCCTACTTATTCTCACGCGTTGAAATCAGTAAAAGTCCCAGAAAAGTGAGCAATCCGTTCCAGATCAGAATTTCAAACCCAAACCGGTACCCATTAAACCATTCGGCCGAATTCACATTAAAAACATAGCATATTATGGGCGACAAGATGCAGATCAGGGGAACCCAGCGGTCTTTCACACCCCTTTTCATAATCAGGCCAAAGGCATATAACCCCAGTAACGGCCCGTACGTGTAAGTAGCTGCTTTAAACAAATCACTGATCACGCTTTCGTTATTGATCGTACTGAAAAGCAGAATAACAACAAACAGTACCAGGGAAACCAGCACATGAACACGTTTCCGGATTCGTGTCTTTTGCCGTTCTTCTTTCTTTTCGATATCCAAAAAATCGATGCACACACTGGTCGTTAAAGCCGTCAGGGCCGAATCGGCACTGGAATAAGCCGCAGCAATCAGCCCAAGCACAAAGAAAATGGCTGCAGCACCACTCAGGTGTTGTGTCGCAATTTCCGGGAACAGGTTGTCGGTCTTTTCCGGGATTGCCACTCCATGCTCACTGGCGTAGATGAACAGGAGTGCTCCGAGCACTAAAAAGATAAAATTGACAACAATGAGTACCAGGCTGAACGAAAACATGTTTTTCTGCCCTTCCCGGATGTTCTTGCAACTCAGGTTTTTCTGCATCATATCCTGATCGAGACCGGTCATTACAATGGCGATGAACATTCCGCCCAGGAATTGTTTCACGAAGTGTTTGGAGTCTTTCCAATCGTCAAAAAAGAAGATTTTTCCGTAATCGCTTTCCGTGATCCGGTTCCAGATATCGCCCACCTGCAATTGAAGTGCATCGCTGATCATGTAGATGCTCACTCCGACTGCAATGAGCATGAACAAGGTCTGGAGGGAATCTGTCCAGACGATGGTCTTGATCCCTCCCTTAAACGTATAGAGCCAGATCAGCAGGATGGTGATGGCAACCGTTGCGGCAAACGGAATGGAATGCCCGAAAACGGTCATTTTACTGAAGATCAGGAATTGCAGGGCCTGAGCAACCAGAAATAATCGGAATGCGGCACCAACGGTTCTGGACAAGAGGAAAAAAGCTGCTCCGGTTTTGTACGAAGCCTTACCGAACCGGGTATCCAGGTAAGTATAAATGGAGGTGAGGTTCATCCGGTAATACAATGGCATGAGCACCAGGGCAATAACCGCATAGCCGATGAAGTACCCGAACACCATTTGCATGTACGAAAACTGGCTGGCTCCGACCCAGCCCGGCACGGAGATGAAGGTTACCCCGGAGAGGGATGCCCCGATCATTCCGAATGCCACCAGGTACCAGGGTGACTGATGTCCGCCGATAAAAAAGCTGTCGTTTCCTGCTCCCCTGGAGGTGACGAAGGAAACCAGCATCAACACCCCGAAATAACCCAGGATAAAAAGCAGTATGGTGGTCGGATTCATTATTAACAAATTAGTCTTTAACAAAAGTGTGTAATTTTCTTTATTTTAGGATTTAACATCTTAATTTTGATTCACATTAAATTGTTGACAGCCCATGCATCAAATCTCGTCGTCGGTTTTTTCCAATGCCGTTGAACAGCTGGCCTCTTTACCCGGAATCGGTAACAAGACGGCCGTTCGTCTGGCATTGCATTTACTGAACCGTGATGCTGATGAGATTGAGAAGTTCGGAAAGGCTTTTTTGGAATTGGCCCAGGAGATCAATTACTGCTCGACCTGTTTTAACATTTCCAATCACAGCACCTGCGACATTTGCGCAAACCCGGCAAGAAATACGGAACTGATCTGCGTCGTGGAAAACATCCTGGACGTGATTGCCATTGAGAACACCCATCAGTTCAACGGCACTTACCACGTATTGGGCGGGATCATCTCTCCGATGGAAGGTGTCGGACCCAACGACATTCGCATTGCCGAGCTCATTGAGCGGATCAAGAACGAACCCGTCAGGGAAGTGATTATGGCGCTAAGTACCACCATGGAAGGTGATGCGACCAATTTTTACATCTACAGGAAACTCTCGGAACTGGACGTGGAAGTAAGCACCATTGCCCGTGGAGTCGGTATCGGTGACGAAATTGAGTATACTGATGAATTAACCCTGGGACGATCCATCGTTAACCGGGTTCCATTCAAAAACACTTTAACGATCTGATTCACGTGAAGTTATCTATCATTATCGTTAATTACAATGTGCGCTTCTTTCTGGAACAGTGTCTCCTGTCCGTATTTAAAGCTGTTCAACACCTTGATGCCGAAGTTTTTGTGGTTGACAATACCTCAACCGACAACTCGGTAGACATGGTTCGCAAGAAATTTCCACAGGTCCGATTGATTGCTAATACTGAAAATGTCGGTTTCAGCCGGGCAAACAACCAGGCCATCCGGATTGCGAAAGGAGAATACATTCTGCTCCTGAACCCTGATACTGTTGTTGAGGAAGATGCCTTTGAAAAGTGTATTGAATTTATGGATGCGAATCCTGATGCGGGTGGACTGGGGGTCAAGATGATCGACGGAAACGGGATTTTTCTCCCCGAATCGAAGCGCGGACTACCTACTCCGGCTGTTTCCTTCTATAAGATTTTCGGCTTGTCGATTCTGTTCCCGAAGTCGAAACGTTTTTCGAAATACCACCTGGGTTACCTGAAAGAGAATGAGATCAACGAAATTGAGGTGTTATCCGGTGCTTACATGTGGATGCGAAAAAGTGTGCTGGACGAAGTCGGTTATCTGGACGAATCTTTCTTCATGTACGGAGAAGACATTGACCTCTCCTACCGCATTACTCAGGCCGGATATAAGAACTACTACTTCCCAAACACCCGAATTATCCATTACAAGGGAGAAAGTACGAAGAAAGGGAGTATCAACTACGTATTTGTGTTCTACAATGCCATGATCATCTTTTCGAAGAAGCATTTTGCCAAGAATGCAAAAACGTTTTCCTTTTTCATCAACATTGCCATCTACCTGAGAGCGTTCATGGCCCTGATCTTCCGTTTCATCAATTACTCCAAGTTGGTTTTAACCGACCTGTTCCTCATTTCGGGATTACTCTTATTACTGAATTACCTCAAGCCGCACATCGGTTATCCGAATCAGATCGAACTCAATACGGAACACGGTATCCTGAATGTATTAACCGTAGTGCTATCCTTCATTATTGGCCTGTTTCTTTTCAAGGGATATTCCAAAACCGTACAGCTAAACAAAACTTTTCTCGGCTTGCTGTTCGGAAGCGGATTGCTTCTAGGCATTAACCACCTTTTTGCGAAAACCCATTCCTTTTCCAACAAGTACCTGACCACAATTATTGTGAGTGTTTTTGCCCTGATCTTTTTCAGCCGGATCATCCTGAATTACTTTAACAAGGTGAAATTCAAGAATACGAAGCGGAAGAATGTACTGATCAGCGGAAGCCTGGACTTCATCAACACCATTTCCAACCTCAGGATTCAAAATAACCCGTTAACCAAATTCCTGAAGATAAAACCTTCCGACCATATTACGGAAGACGACTTTTCGAATTATGTCGGCAAGCACAGCCAATTACCCGACATTGCGGAAATTTACAACGTAAACGAAGTGGTATTTTCAGCTAAAGATGTGAGCTATGCCAGCATGATCGAAGAAATGGATAAAACCAAAAGTGAATTCGTTGATTTTAAAATCTCGCTGAATGACGACCTGATCATCGGGAGTAAGACCATCGAAAAAATTATATGATTATGAAACACCTTATTTTAACCGTTAACTTTTGCCTGATCACATTACTCGCGCTTCAGGCTCAAAAATTAAGTATCGGACCGGAACTGGGTATCAACGTGATTCCCGTTGAGAATTCGAACATGGGCAAAAATTTCCAGATGGGCTACCACATCGGTGCTCAGCTCAAAATCCATGTTTCAGAGCATTTTAAATTGGGAACCGGATTATATTTCACTCAAAAGAAAAAGATGTATCAGCAAAACGATACCAGTTCGGTATTCGATCTGTTCGGAAGCTTCATTGAGTTATCCGGATTATCGGCTCAGGAAGTGGATTCGCTGGTCAGTTCCTTTGGCGCCAATACCGACGTAACCGAAGAAACGAAAGGCGTTGTGGCAGCTACCTTTGTAAAAATACCTCTGCTGGCCACTTACCATTACAAGAACTTCAACCTGTATGGAGGACCGTATGCCGGCTTCTTGATTATGGCCAACCGAAAAGAAGAAACCCGAACACAAATTCCCCTGATGAATGTGATTGATGTTTCCCAATTCGACAGTACCGGATTATTCAGTGCTTTTTTACCTGCTGCCGATGAAACGACCACATCCCAAACCTCGGGGACTGACGGGCTGAATAAAATGGACGTGGGCTTTATTGCCGGTATTGGTTATGAAATGAATCAACTCCACTTCAACCTGATGTACTCGCAGGGCTTACTGGACTACCGGGATGACCGGGGAAAGGAAGATTTTTCCGCCCTGAGTACCTTCCGTTTTTCCATCGCTTATCTCTTTGATTTAAAAGGAAATAAAGAGGCCAGTCCGCGGTTGGAATGATACCTGAAATTTATTCCAATTTCATCCTTGAAAACTTAATTTAAGTAGTTAGCTTTGTGGTGATTTTTAAACCGAAACAAATCTAATAACATGTCGAAAGTTCACAACTTTAGTGCAGGACCTTGTATCTTACCTCAAGAGGTATTGCAACAAGCCTCAGAAGCCGTTATCAATTTCAACAACCTCGATCTTTCTTTGATCGAGATCTCTCACCGGAGCAAGGATTTCATCGAAGTGATGGAAACTGCCCAAAGCCTGGTTAAAGAATTATTGGGTGTTCCCGAAGGCTATGAAGTCTTGTTTCTGCAAGGTGGTGCCAGTTTAGGTTTTTTAAAAGTCCCTTATAACTTCATGAAAGCCGGAGGTTCCGCTGCGTATGTAGATACGGGAACCTGGGCGAGTAATGCCATGAAAGAGGCTCAAAAGGTCGGAGATGTGATCGAAGTCGCTTCTTCAGCAGACAAGAATTACAGCTACATTCCCAGCAATTATCCTATTCCGGGTGAGGCCGACTACCTGCATATCACGACCAACAACACCATTTACGGAACCCAACTCAAAAAATTTCCGATCAGCCGTATTCCGGTGATCGCCGATATGTCGTCCGACATCTTCAGCCAGAGAATCAATGTTTCGAATTTTGACATGATCTATGCCGGAGCCCAGAAAAATATGGGGCCGGCCGGCACGACTGTTTACATCGTAAAAAAATCTGCTCTCGGCAAGACCGGCAGAACCATTCCAACCATGCTGGACCTGGAAACACACATCAAGAAAGAATCCATGTTCAACACACCTCCGGTATTTGCCATTTACGTTTCCATGCTTACGTTGCAGTGGCTCAAAAAGAACGGCGGTGTGGAATGGATCGAAAAAGTGAATCAGGATAAAGCCGACCTGTTGTACAACGAGATCGACAACAACCCGTTATTCGTGGGAGTTGCCAATCCGGCCGACCGGTCTAACATGAATGCCACGTTCATCCTCACCAACGAAGAGTTGAAAGATGAATTCGATAAAATGTGGCAGTCAGCCAACATCAGCGGCATTAAAGGCCATCGTTCAGTTGGCGGATACCGTGCCTCCATGTACAACGCGCTGCCCCTGGAAAGTGTTCAGGTGCTGGTTGATGTTATGAAAGAATTTGGTCAAAAATTTGGATAATAAAAAACACATGAAAATTTTAGCAAACGACGGAATAGCCCCTATTGGGAAACAACAACTGGAAGCTGCCGGATTCGAAGTCGTAACCGAAACCGTAGCTCAGGAAGATTTGATTCAAGCCATTAACGACAACAACTACGTAGCCTTATTGGTGCGAAGCGCCACCAAAGTCAGACAGGACATCATTGATGCCTGCCCGGGACTTAAACTTATCGGGCGCGGTGGAGTCGGGATGGACAACATCGATGTGGCATACGCCCGGGAAAAGGGTCTGCACGTGATCAATACTCCGGCTTCTTCCTCCCAATCCGTAGCTGAACAGGTAATCGCTCATTTGTTCGGACTGGCTCGTTTCCTCTACGATGCCAACCGCCAGATGCCTGTTTCAGGAGTTTCCGATTTCAAGACGTTAAAAAAGAAATACGCCAAAGGCATTGAATTACGTGGAAAGACTTTAGGCGTAATCGGTATCGGCCGGATCGGTCAGGCTACAGCCAAATACGCCCTGGGATGTGGCATGAAAGTAGTCGCATACGATCCCTTCATGAAAAATGTAAGCATTCCGGTACAAGTAGCCGATCAAACCGTAAATGTTGAGATTAACACCATTGATCTGGACAGCTTGTTAAGCCAGTCCGATTTCATTACCCTGCATATTCCGGCTCAGGCCGACGGCAAAGCTGTTATCGGAAACGATGAATTTGCCAAAATGAAGAACGGTGTAATGATCGTGAATGCCGCCCGTGGTGGCGTAATCGATGAAGATGCCCTGATCGCCAATCTGGATAACGGGAAAGTAGCCGCTGCTGCTCTCGACGTTTTCGTTGGCGAACCAGCACCGCGTGAAGACCTGATGAAACATCCGAAACTGTCGCTGACCCCTCATACCGGTGCAGCTACATTAGAGGCTCAGGACCGGATCGGTGAAGAATTAGCGGATCAAATCATTGCGCTGCTCTCCTGATGGCCAGGATCGTTCCATTTAAGGCCATTCGCCCCACGAGAGACAAGGCATACCTGGTCTCTTCCATGCCGGCCTACATTTATCCGAAACACCTGCTGGAGGCAAAGCTGGAGAGTAATCCCTACACCTTCCTGCATGTAATCAACCCGGAATTCAGGCAGGACAACAAAACACAACCTAACACGGTTGAACGTTTTGAACATGTCCGCGAAAAGTTTGACGAATTCTGTGACCGGGGCATCTTCATTCAGGATCAGGAGGATCGTTATTACATCTACCGCCAGATTACCCCGACCAACACCTACACCGGTTTGATCTCGGGTATTGCCGTAGACGACTACCTGAACGGAACCATTAAGATTCACGAGCACACCCTGACCCAACGGGAACAAACATTCAAGATGTACCTGGATGTATGTAAATTTAATGCGGAACCCGTTTTGCTCACCTACCCCGACCATCCGGTGGTTGATCGCATCATCGACAAATACCTGAATACCCGGTCCGAATACGAATTTTGCACCACGCACCACATCAAACAAGATCTTTGGCCGGTTCATGATCCGAAAGACATTGCTGAATTGACGGAAGCTTTTAAAAGTATCGAGCGCATTTACATTGCCGACGGGCACCATCGTTCGTCGTCATCTGTGCTTTATGCCCAAAGTGTTCGCGAGCAAAACCCGAATTACGACCCCGAATCGAAATTCAATTACTTCTTGTCGTACCTCATTGCAGAAAGTAAGCTCAACATCATCGAATACAATCGAACAGTAAGCAGCCTGAACGATCATAGTCCGGAGAGTTTCCTCGATGCTATAAAAACCGTATTCGAGGTAGAAGAAAAGAACGAGGCCTACACCCCTGTTCAGAAGCACAACTTCTCCATGTATCTTACCGGAAAGTGGTATTCATTAACGGCTAAAAAAGGAACGTACGACGAAAACGATCTGGTTGGCAATCTCGATGCCCGAATTCTGACGCTGAATGTACTGAAACCCATTTTAGGCATCAAGGACGTAAAAACCGACAACCGGCTGGAGTTTATGGAAGGTACCCGTGGCGCCAACGGGTTGCAGGAAAAAGTAGACAACGAAGAAGCTGTTGTAGCCTTCGGACTTTACCCGGTTTCCATCGAACAACTGAAAGCCGTAGCCGATGCGAACGACATCATGCCTCCGAAAAGCACCTGGATCGAGCCTAAGATGAGAAGCGGACTGACCATATACAGCCTGGAAGATTAATGAGCATTGCTGAACATATCAATCAGATCAACGCTTCGCTGCCGAAGCATGTGACGCTGGTTGCCGTTTCCAAGACCAAACCGAACAACGATATCCTGGAAGCTTACAACGCCGGACAACGCATCTTCGGAGAGAACAAGGTACAGGAGCTCTCCACCAAATACGAAAGCCTGCCGAAAGATATTGAATGGCACATGATCGGCCACCTGCAAAGCAACAAGGTAAAATACATTGCCCCATTCGTATCGCTGATCCACGGAGTGGATAGTTTTAAATTACTGAAAGAAATCGATAAGCGTGCCGGTCAGAACAACCGGACCATCAACTGCCTGCTTCAGGTACACATTGCCACGGAAGAGACCAAGTTTGGATTTTCTCCCGAAGAAATCACCGAATTGCTATCATCCGAAGCATTCCGGGAACTGAAAAACGTTCGTGTGACCGGCCTCATGGGCATGGCTACGTTTACGGAAAATGAAGCTCAGATTCGACAGGAATTCGAAGGATTGCATCAATTGTATACGACACTTCAAACTCAACACCCTCAACTCAACACCCTCAGCATGGGCATGAGCGGCGACTATCCGATTGCCGTCGAAGCAGGAAGCACTATGGTTCGTGTTGGAAGTAGCATTTTTGGAGAAAGAAATTACCATTAATTTCCTATCATTGTTGTATCTTACTTAAGACACAGCTGATTTACACACATGAAACCGCATTCAAATAGCCTTATCCGTTCTGTCCTGATCCTGCTGATGTGCTTCGTTTTCCTTCGGGCAACAGCTCAAAATAACCTAATCAACAAGCTGAAGAACAAATTTGTTTTTTACGGGACATCGGTGACTTCCGGCGATGATTTTTCCATGAAAAAATTGTCAATGCCAAAAAAACAGGCGTTGCAGATTTTTAACTTTTTTAAATATACCACCTACCCGAATGCCGATACCCTCACACAATTTAACATTCAATTGATCGGAGACAGTGGCGATCTGGTGTTGACGGAACTTCAGGGTTTGGCCGATAATCTTGAAAAAACAAAAAAAGGAAAGAACCTCTTCTTCAGCATCAAAAAGGTTGCTGATATCCATGCCATCAACAATCCGCAAATCCTGTATTTTGATCAATCCTCCGATTTGGCGCTTCAGGATGTCTATTCCAAATTACAAAATCGTCCGACCCTTATCGTTTCCAACGGATATCCTTACGGAAAATCCATGATCAATTTCATTGAGATCGAAGACGAACTTCATTACGAAATCAATGAACAACGATGCACCGATGCCAACCTGAAAATCAGCATGGTGCTGCTCGCTCTGGCCGTTAAATCGGAAAAAGAGTGGGAAAGCTTGCTGGATAAAATGGAAAATTTGGCTCAAACCAATGGCGAAAAGATTAAAATGGATAAAAATGACCTTACTCAATTAATCCATGAACAAAAACAACTGATGGAAGAGATTGAAGCCAATACGAAGACATTAACGCAACAAAAAGACCAGTTAAAATTACAAACCGAAGAACTCACTTCTCAACGTAACGAATTATCCAAAAAGGAAGATCAGATCGCTTCGGCAAAAACGGAGATTGGCAAACAGCAGCAACTGATTCAGGATCAATTGAATAAAATTGCTTTACAGCAGGCCAATCTCGAAAACCTGAATAGTGAGGTCGTTTCAAAGCAACATGAGGTCGCACAGCAACAAACCAGACTGGAAACTGAAAAACAAAATCTGCTGGCCATTCAACAGGAATACGCTCAAATTGAAAAAAATCTCAAGGAAAAAGAAGTGCTTGTTCAACGGCAAAACAAAAAAATTGATGAGCAGGGTAATGTCATCATCACCAAAGAAAGTACCATCGAAGAGCAAAAAAACATCATCTGGATGTCCATCATATTTCTGGTTGCCGTATCTGCACTGGGCGGTTTGGCATACAGGAGCTACCGATTGAAGAACAAAGCCAACAAAACTATTGTCGCCCAAAAAGAAGAGATCGAAGAACAGCACCGTGAAATCACAGACAGCATCAATTATGCGAAACGAATCCAGAATGCCATCCTTCCTCCCCTGCCGCTGGTCAAAGAATATTTACCCGACAGTTTCATCCTCTACCAGCCCAAAGACATTGTAGCCGGTGACTTTTACTGGATGGAAAAAGTAAACGGGCACGTGATCTATGCTGCTGCCGATTGTACCGGCCACGGTGTTCCCGGAGCTATGGTGAGTGTGGTATGCCATACCGCTATGAACAGGGCTGTGAATGAGTTTATGCTAACCAGGCCTCATGAAATTCTGGATAAAACCCGTGAAATCGTTCTCGAAACTTTTGAAAAAAGCTCGGAAGATGTGAATGACGGGATGGATATAGCGCTTAGCAGTATTGATTTTAAGCATCATAAATTGTGCTTCGCGGGAGCCAATAACGGATTATGCCTTGTGAGGGATCATGAAGTGATCCAGGTTTCGCCTGACAAGCAGCCTATTGGAAAGTACCGCGACATGAAGCCTTTCACCAATCAGGAAGTCGATTTGAAATCGGGCGATGTTATCTATACCTTTACGGATGGTTTCCCGGATCAGTTCGGAGGGCCGAAAGGTAAAAAATTCATGTACAAAGCCTTTCGAAACCTGCTTTTGGAAATCCACCAGAAACCCATGGAAGAACAACACGAAATACTCATCAACACATTTAATGAATGGCGCGGTGACGTTGAACAAGTCGATGATATTTGCGTAATTGGAGTGAAGATATGAACGGAAATGGAGCAGCTTGTGGTGAGCAAAGCCGAACCATAATTGGAGTGAAGATATGAACGGAAATGGAGCAGCTTGTGGTGAGCAAAGCCGAACCATAATTGGAGTGAAGATATGAACGGAAATGGAGCAGCTTGTGGTGAGCAAAGCCGAACC
>JAGQZT010000092.1 GCA_020435335.1 Flavobacteriales bacterium
TATAGCTTTTCCACGGATTTTTGTTCGATTTATGAATGGAAACCAGCACCACATTGTACCCGGCAAGGGAATCGATTAACCCCGTCCTACCGGATATGGCATCTTCTGCCACCCTGAAATGATCCACCGGAGCATAAAGATCCAGTGTAGCATCCATTTCCTGAGTAGACTCATCACTGATAGCCAGGCTCGCAATCTTTTGCCGGTCCAGATCGGCCACAGGAATCAGGAATTGATCATTCTTCAGCACGGTTAACGAGGCTTCTGACAATTGGCGGTTTAACCATTCGTACTCCCGTTTATTGAGATCTTCATACAGGTTTTTGATAGAAACCGGTTGGTATTCGTTTAACCCTTCCCACTCTTTAGCCCTTAACACCTTGAGGCATCTTCGGTCAATTTCTTCCCGGGTCAGTTCTCCCCGCTCAATGGCTTTATGAATCTCTTCGATGGCTTTCCCCACATCGCCTGAGAACAACAATATATCATTACCGGCCAGCAAGGCTTTAACATCAACCATTCCGGGCTCATAATAAGAGCTCACACCTTTCATGTTCAGCGCATCGGTGAAGATCAATCCCTGAAACCCCAGAGAATCCTGCAACAGATCCGTAACCACTTCCTTCGATAAGGTGGTGGCCGTATTGGCCTCCTGCACGTAAGCCGGAATGTATAAATGGGCAACCATCATACTGGCCAACCCGTTATCAATCAACTTCTTAAATGGAAACAACTCGATTGAATCCATACGTTCCCGGCTGTGGTTGATCACCGGAAGTGACTTGTGGGAATCTTTATCCGTATCGCCATGGCCGGGAAAATGCTTCGCATTGGCCATCACATTCACGGATTGCATCCCCAGCATGTAGGCAATCCCTTTAGAAGCTACATTCACCCGGTCTTCGCCGAAAGATCGCGCATTGATAATCGGGTTCTTCGGATTGACATTTACATCCACAACAGGTGCAAAATTCACATGAATCCCTAATCGCTTACACTGCTCACCGATATGCACCCCCATATCATAGATCAACTGCTCATTCTGAATGGCTCCAAGCGTCATTTGCCAGGGATATTTAACCGTACTGTCAAGGCGCATAGCCAACCCCCATTCTCCGTCGATGGAAACCATAAGGGGCACCTTAGAGCGTTCCTGATACTGGTTGATCAAATTAGCTTGCCGAACGGGGCCTCCCTGCATAAAGATGAGCCCTCCGATCTTAAAGGTATCGATGAGTTGCTGAATTTCATCCACATGAGTCTGGCTTTTATTGGAATAGGCTGCCACCATAAACAATTGCCCGATACGCTCATCCGGGGTTAAGGTTTGAAACACCGAATCAGCCCAGGGCGTAGGCATGGACAAGAACGGCGGAACGCGATCCTGCTGCTCCGGTGTGTTGTCATGCAGGGGCTCGATCAATGCACTGGAAAGCAAAACCGCCAACAGCATAGAACCCATTATGTAAAGTACATTTTTCATCATCATAGTCGCCCACTAAATTACCCTTAATTAACGGCCTTCTTACCAACGAAAAAAGGGATTTTCAACAACGTATTTTTTATAATTCCGATTGTTCAAAACAAGTTATTAAAGTTTTCAACAAAGCCCTTTTTTTCTTTTCCATTTGAACTACTTTTGAACTCGATTTTTAACCTTCAAAAAGCAATAAAAATGCCATCTATCGCTGAATTAGAAAAAATTTCATCCCAGATCAGAAGAGACATCGTTCGTATGGTTCATGCTGTAAATTCAGGCCATCCCGGCGGATCATTAGGTTGTGCCGACTATTTCACAGCCCTTTACTTCGAAATCATGAACCATAATCCGTCTTCATTCACCATGGATGGCATCAACGAAGATTTATTTTTCTTGTCTAACGGACACATCTCTCCCGTATTTTACAGCACATTGGCACGATCAGGTTATTTTCCGGTAAAAGAGCTAAGCACGTTCAGAAAGATCAACACCAGGCTTCAGGGACACCCGACCACGCATGAAGGCCTGGAAGGAATCCGGATTGCCAGCGGATCACTCGGTCAAGGATTATCCGTAGCCCTTGGAGCTGCTCAGGCTAAAAAATTAAATGGCGATAACAGCATCGTTTATTCGTTGCACGGCGACGGCGAGATCCAGGAAGGTCAAATCTGGGAAGCTGCCATGTATGCGGCGCATCACAAAATCGACAACATCATCTCCACCATCGATTACAACCATAAACAAATCGACGGTGACATCAGTGATGTCATGGATTTAGGCGACATTAAAGCAAAATGGCAAGCTTTTGGATGGGATGTCATGAGCATGAACGGAAATGATATGCAAGATGTCGTAACTACATTAAACGAAGCAAAAACACACTTAGGTAAAGGAAAACCCGTTATGATTATTATGAAAACAGAAATGGGACAAGGTGTTGACTTCATGATGGGAACCCACAAATGGCATGGTGTTGCTCCTAACGACGAACAACTTGAATCAGCTCTGAATCAGCTCGAAGAGACTTTAGGAGACTATTAAAAACGGTGAAACAACCCCGCAAATATCATTACATCATTGCGCTGCTATTCGGCTTATTGCTGGCTCAACACACTTTCTCTCAAAAGAAGACGCGTATTCTTTTTGTCTTGGATGCTTCACAAAGCATGTTAGGGAAATGGGGATCCGAACAAAAAATGAAAGTGGCCACCAGCCTGCTCAGCAACTTAATGGACAGCCTCCAAACCATCGAGAACCTGGAAGTAGGTTTAAGGGTATACGGCCATCAATATTCCGTGGCCGCCGGCAACCGGAGCTGTGAAGACACCAAGCTGGAAGTTCCTTTTTCTGCGAACAACTACACGAAGATCAAAACTAAACTCAACGGATTATATCCGCAGGGGACCACACCTATCGCCTACTCACTCGAACAAACCAAGAACGATTTTCCTTCTTGCAACAACTGCCGGAACATCATCATCCTGATTACCGACGGCATCGAAGAATGTGACGGAGACCCGTGTGCAGTGGCTCTGGCCCTGCAAAAGAACGGCGTCACCCTCAAACCTTTCGTAATCGGCATGGGACTCGATGTAGACATTATTGATGCTTTTAAATGTGTGGGAACCTTTTATCAGACTACCGACAAGGAAAGCTTCGAAAACATATTGAAGGTGGTTATTTCCCAGGCCATGAACAACACCACCGTTCAGGTCAACCTGCTGGATCAGTCGGGACTGCCCACCGAAACCGATGTCAACATGACTTTTTACGATCATCATAGCAAGGCCATGAAGTACAACTTCATCCACACCATCAACCACCGGGGCGTTCCGGATACCATTCCTTTGGATCCGGCATTTAAATATGATTTACAGGTACATACACTGCCGGAAGTCGGAAAAGACAGCATCGTGATCGTCCCTGGCAAACACAACATCATTGCCGTAGATGCTCCGCAAGGCCAGTTAAAGCTGCTGATGGACGGTATGAATGAATACGACAACCTGAAATGCATTGTGAGGCAGTCCGGCAAGATGAAAACCTTATACGTGCAAAATTTCGAGGAAACCACCCGGTACATTACCGGAAACTACGACCTGGAAATCCTGACCCTTCCCAGAATGTACGTCAACGATGTAAACATAAAACAAAGCCACACGACCAAAGTTTTTATCCCCGAGCCGGGAATTGCTACTGTTTTTCTGCCAAGTAACGGCGTAACCAGCATTTTCGAGTACAAGAATAACAAACTGGAATGGGTCTATAATATGTCCCGAAGCAACGACAGGGAAACCGTTGTCCTCCAGCCCGGAAAATACAAAGCCGTATACCGGGGCAACGGATCCAAACAAGTCATCTATTCTAAAGAAAAAGATTTCACCATTAAATCAGGCACATCAACTCAAGTAAGATTTTAAGCATGAAAAAGTACACTTACACTGAAAAAAAAGACACCCGGTCCGGATTTGGCGACGGCCTTGCCGAACTGGGAAATGAAAATGACAACGTAGTCGCGCTCTGCGCCGACCTGACCGGTTCATTGAAAATGGATGCATTTGCCCAGGCACATCCGGAACGGTTTTTCCAGGTCGGAATTGCCGAAGCCAACATGATGGGTGTTGCCGCCGGACTTACCATTGGCGGGAAGATTCCTTTCACCGGTACATTCGCCAATTTCAGTACCAGCAGGGTCTACGACCAGATTCGGCAATCAATCGCCTACTCCGACAAGAATGTGAAAATCTGTGCTTCCCATGCCGGATTAACCCTCGGAGAAGACGGAGCTACCCATCAGGTACTGGAAGACATCGGCATGATGAAAATGTTGCCCGGTATGACCGTAATCAATCCCTGCGATTACAATCAGACCAAACAAGCTACCAAAGCCATTGCCGATCATCACGGACCGGTTTACTTGCGTTTCGGACGACCAAAGGTTCCCGTTTTTATGAATGAACCATTTGAGGTCGGAAAAGCCATCACCCTTCAGGAAGGAAGCGATGTGAGCATTTTTGCTACAGGTCACCTGGTATGGGAAGCCATCCTCGCTCATGAGATTCTGCATGCCGAAGGCATTCATGCCGACGTAATTAATATCCACACAATTAAACCTTTGGATGAAAAGGCAGTCTTAGCATCTGCCGGCAAGACCAAATGTGTTGTAACCGCAGAAGAACACATGCTCAACGGTGGTTTGGGCGACAGCATCGCACAGGTGCTGAGCAGAAACAACCCCGTACCGATCGAGTATGTTGGCGTTAACGATTCATTTGGCGAAAGTGGAACTCCTGAAGAACTGATGGAGAAGTACGGACTGAATGCTGACGCTATTGTTCGCGCTGCTAAAGCTGCAATAGCCCGTAAAGCATAAGCATTACGACACAGCAATTCCTCAAGCATCAATCCACTGGCCAATGGTTAGTGGATTTTTTATTAATTACTATGGAGCATTATTCTGACGATCAACTCTTAAGCATGTTTGCAGCCCGGGAATCTGCCAACTATGCTTTCAACCTGATCGTCCGGAAGTACCAGGAACGTCTTTACTGGCATATCCGCAGAATGGTAATCGATCACGATGATGCGGATGATGTGCTCCAAAACACCTTCATCAAAGCCTGGAAAGGGCTGGACAACTTCAAAAACGAATCGCAGCTTTACACCTGGCTCTACCGGATCGCCACCAATGAGACCATCACTTTCCTGAATAAAAAAAGAAAACGGTTTTTAATCTCCTTTCATGACGTGGAAGGCGAATTAACCGGTTCGCTGGAACAGGATCACCACTTCTCGGGCAAGGAAATAGAACTTAAACTTCAAAAGGCCATCCTCACGTTACCCGAAAAGCAACGCTTGGTATTCAACATGAAATACTACGACGACATGAAGTATGAAGACATGAGCCAAATCCTCAATACTTCGGTAGGAGCATTAAAGGCTTCTTATCATCATGCCGTAAAAAAAATTGAAGAATATTTTAAAAACCATTAAACCATCACCCGAAAAACAAGTCATAAGAGCAAGATGAAAAACAACAAAAATACAGTCGATCCTTTTGAAAACGAACCTGATTTTTTAGCTCAGTTCGACAAAAAGACGCCTTTTTCGGTACCCGATCATTACTTTGAATCTTTACCTGAAGTAATTAACGATAAAATACTGAAAAAGAAATCATTAAAATTTGGATTTGACAAAATGTCATACCGTATTTTAGGGCCTTCTGCCGCCCTAATCGCCCTGTTTTTCGTTGTATTTCATTTCTACAACACTCCTTCCGGCAACACCGTCCAGCCTGAAGAATTTAGCGATGCCTTGCTTAACGAAGTAAGTGTCGAACTGGACGACTACATGATTTACGATGTGTATGCCGAAATCATCGAAGAAACGGAAAGTTCAACGGAGCAAACATCAGGAAACGAAACAGAAAACGATGAATACATCGACTACTTACTGGAAAACGACATCGACATCAACACCATTATTGAAGAACTTTAATTTGATACGCATATGAAAGCAACGAAATTATTCAGCACCTTAACCCTCCTACTCCTGTCCTGCACAGTGGCTTTTGCCCAACCGGGAGATAAAGGGAAACCCGGGAAAGAAAAAGTGAAAGCCATGAAAGTGGGTTACATCACCGAAAAACTGGACCTGACTCCGGAAGAAGCCCAGCAATTCTGGCCGATATACAATGAATTCGATGACAAAATGGAAGCGGTTCATCGTGAACTCAGAAAGACCCATAAGCAGGATGAATCGATTGACGACCTGAGTGATGCCGAAGTTGAAAAAATGATCAACACCATCACCGACTTGCGCAAGAAAGAGTTTGCCATTGAACAGGAGTACCATGAGAAGTTCAAGAAAGTACTTCCCATCAAGAAGATCGCCAAGTTATACAAGGCCAATCATGATTTTAAGCGCGATTTACTGGAAAAGATCAAGAATCACAAAGGCGGGCCTCAGGGACCTCCTCCCGGAAGGCCACCGATGGATCACTAAGATTTAGTATAGTTAACCTGTTCCGTACAGGTGGAGAGAGCCCGGGAGGGCTCTTTTTTTTTACTGTTTCATCAATTCATTACGAAGCATGCCCAGCACGGTAACAGCGGCACGCTCTATATTGACTTTCCGTTGCTTACCGAATACTTTCAGTTCGGAAACAACACCCGTTGGCGTTGCTACCGCCATCCAAACCGTTCCTACCGGCTTTTCAGGAGTTCCACCCAAAGGACCTGCAATGCCGGATGTCGCCACCGCATAATCCGTTTTTAAGCGCTCTCTGGCCCCTTTTGCCATTTGCTCAACAACTTGCCTGCTAACAGCCCCAAAGCGTTCCAGATCGGCTAAAACCACTCCTAATTCGTTTTCTTTCACCTCATTGGCATACGACACGATCGCTCCCTTGAAATAATCCGAGCTTCCGGAAACAGCCGTAATCAAATGTGCTATGTAACCCCCCGTACAGCTTTCTGCGGTTGACAACGTTGCTTGCTTTGAACGCAACAGGGCACCAACTGCTTCAGCAATAGCTCCTTCTTCTGCTTCATAGATAGATGTACCGATGAGCGACCTAAGTCTTTCCACTTGTTCTTCAATGGCTTGCTGCAGCGTTTCCCGGTTATCACCCATCGAACTCAGGCGAAGTTTAACCCTGCCCGGAGAAGGCAAATAGGCCAACTTAATGGATTCCGGCAATGCATTTTCCCATTCCGCCAGCATCTCGGCCAGCTTAGCTTCCGGAATTCCCTGGGTATACACCATGCGGTGAACAATCTCAGGCAACTGATATTTGGCCTTCAACCAGGGAATGACCATATCCGTGACCATCGCTTTCATTTCGTAGGGAACGCCGGGCATGGCAACCACAACCTGATCCCCACGCTCAAACCAAAGCCCGGGAGCTGTACCGTGTTGATTTCGGATCGGTTTACAGACATCAGGAACCAAAGCCTGCTTCCGGTTATTTTCATTCATCTCATAGCCTCGCGGCAACAATAACTGTTCAATATCCCGGTACACTTCTTCATTGTGAACGAGTTTACCCCCGAAATAGCGGTTCAGCACCGGCATGGTCAGGTCGTCGTTGGTAGGTCCCAGTCCACCGGTAACCAACACCACCTGCACTTGTTTTAAAGCCGTATCAACAGCCGTAATAATCGCCTCCTCCTGATCGCTGACGGTTAGTTGCTGCCTGATCTCAAAACCGATCTTGTTGAGTTGTCCGGATATCCAGTAAGCATTTGTATTGAGGGTTTGTCCGATCAGCAGTTCATCACCTATAGAGAGAATATCCAGTTTCATTCCACGAATTTAGAATTAATTAGTCAGTTATTTATGCTTTGATTTCTTATTTTTGAGGCACTAAAAAGATGATTATGAAAAGAAAACTGCTTACAGGAATTGCAGCGTTACTGCTGATCGGATGTGCTGAAATGGCACAGGTTATGGAAGAAATGAACTCTGCAACCGGCCCTGCACCATTAACAAACGGAGAAGTTATCCGCGGACTGAAAGAAGCATTAACCGTTGGAACCAATAATTCAACGGCATTAACCTCTAAGATGGATGGTTTTTACAAGAACCCGGAGATTTTCATCCCTTTCCCTCAAGAAGCCATTAAAGTCAAAGAAAAAGTGGAGCAGTTAGGCATGAAAAGCCAGGTAGATAAATTCGTACTGACCATGAACAGAGCTGCCGAAACCGCCTCCAGCGAAGCGGCGCCGATCTTTATCAATGCGGTAAAAGAAATGACCATTGCCGATGGTTTTGCCATTTTAAGGGGCGAAGATAACGCAGCCACGATGTACCTGAAGAATAAGACTTCCGCGCAATTGAAAACCAAATTCAATCCGGTTGTTAAAAATGCCATCGACAAGGTTGAAGTGACCAAATACTGGAATCCGGTAATTACCACATACAACAAAATACCGCTGATTGAAAAACAGAATCCCAACCTCGAAGATTACATCACGACAAAAGCCATGGACGGGCTCTTTATCATGATTGAAAAAGAAGAAAAAAAGATCAGAAAAGACCCTATTGCCCGCGTATCCGACATCCTTAAACGTGTTTTCGGAGCATGATCGACGAGGAACAAAACCCCTGGACATCCGTAAAACAAGACATCAAGTACGATAATCCCTGGATCCGGATTACCGAACATCAGACCGTTAACGCCGATGGAGGCGACGGCATTTACGGCGTTGTGCATTATAAAAACATTGCCATCGGGATCATTCCGCTGGATGAGGAATACAACACCTGGCTGGTTGGCCAATATCGCTTCCCCCTAGAGGCTTACAGCTGGGAAATCTGTGAGGGTGGCGGACTGCACAGCGACAATGTACTGGAATCTGCAAAGCGGGAACTGAAAGAAGAATTGGGTATTATCGCCGGGGAGTGGATCGAACTGATGCAAATGCATTTAAGCAATTCCGTTTCCGACGAAAAGGGCATTGTCTTTATTGCTAAGGGACTTCATTTTCAGCAACCTGAACCGGAAGAAGGCGAAGTGTTACAGATCAAAAAAGTTCCGATCGGGGAAGCATACGACATGGTGATGCAGGGAAAACTAACGGACAGCCTCACGGTAGCAGGAATTCTGAAAACCAAACTATTAATCGACCAAGGAGAAATTTGAAAAAGCGTTTTCACATCAGGCTCATCTGGATCATTTGCATCCTGTCTTTCTTATCGGCCTATTTTGTGAATGAGCTCAACCTGAAATACATTCCCGAACCACAACTTCGCAACGGTCAAACCATTGCCACGAATGACGACGTCAGTTATTTAAAACCGGCCGAAAACTACATCGCTACCGGCGAATGGAAAGACAATGCCATTGGCAAACAAAGCTATTTTATTCGTCCCCCGGGCTATGGCATGATCTATTACCTAACGCGAAAGGTCAGCTCTTCGGAAAATGCATTAAAACTGCTTAAGCTAATCCAACTGCTGTTGTTCGGACTTTCGGTCTATTGGCTTTACCACATTGCAGAAAGCATCTTTAATCACAAAAAAATCAGCTATTTGCTCTGTATTCTGTACGGGATTTTCCCCATTGCCAGCGGTTTTTTATACTATACCTTAACCGAAGCGGTTACTCCTGCCCTCCTCCTCTACTTCATTTACCTGCTCTTTCAGGCCGAGCAACATGCCGTAATCACCAAGAAACGAGGCTATTATCTGGCTGCCTCCCTGGTCTTTTCTTTCATCCTGCTGGTTCGTCCGGCCCTGGGTTTATTTATTATCCTGATTCCGGTATTTATCCTAAAAGATTATGCACGAAAAGGCCTGAAAAAAACCCTGATCAGAATAGGTTTCTACAGCTTACTGGCTTTCATCCCGTTTACAGCCTGGCAGATCCGAAACTACAACATCACCGGGAAGGTTGTGGGATTGCACCCGATCTACTATGCAGATGGCAACTCCATATATCGGCCCACCCTGAAAGCCTATTGGAATTTTTCGAGTGGTTTTGCCCAGGAAGGCAAAGAGGTTCACGCCTACATGGTCCCAATGTGGCAGGCCGCGATCCAGGGCGACACTTCCATTCGTTACATCAACGCTGCAATATCCAGCTTTCCGGATCATGTTGTAACCTATTTCGGTAAAGACCGGCTGACGGATGTATTCAGAAAATACCAGATAGCCACCCTCCATCAAAAGCCCTTCTATAAACTCAGGAAACCGATGCCGGAAGAAATTCCCGGGCCGGAACTGGATTTTATTCAGGAAATTGACCTGCTGACCGATGAGTTCAAACAAAAATTCTGGATCGAATATTACCTGGTCTCTCCCCTGAAAGTTTTTAAAACCATGGCTTTCCACTCCAACCTGAACCTCTACCTATTTCAGCATCAGTTCAGAGGAAAGCTCCTAACCGAAACGACGCGGTACATTTCCTTTGGAATCCATGGAGCAGCATTCATCCTGCTGTTGATCTGTTTGTTGTTGATGCGTTGGATGGATTGGCGGATTGGCGTGCTCGCCCTGATCGTGTTCTCCTACGTATTTTACCTGTGTTTTTTCCAACGCGGCATTGAAGAGCGCTACACCCTGCCCGTACTGTCACTTTTATTGCTCATTGCCCTGGAGACCGGAAGAAAAACGTTGAACCGCTTACGGTGATAACCTGGAGATCGTCCATCCTTTTCCTTCGAGGGCATACAATATCCGATCATGCAACCTGTTAGGTCTCCCCTGCCAGAATTCCACCTGATGCGGAATCAGCATATAACCACCCCAAAAATCCGGACGGGGAACTTCCTGACCTTCAAATTTATTGGTATATACCTTGACCTGCTCTTCCAGCTCTTCCCGGTTTTTGAGCTGATGACTTTGTTGAGAAGCCCAGGCTCCGATCTGGCTTTCCCGGGGACGACCGGCAAAATAATTATCGGAAACCTGCGGATCGACCTGATGAACGACACCTTCGATCCTGATCTGACGATCCAATCCACGCCACAGAAAATTCAATGCCGCTTTGGGATGTTGTTCCAGATCCCTGGCCTTGTTACTCCGGTAATTGGTATAGAAAATAAAAGCACCATCCTGAGTTCCGCGCAGGTAAACAACACGGGCGGAAGGCTGACCGGCCTCATTAACGGTAGCCAGGGTCATGGCCTGCGGATCAAGGATCTGGGCATTGACGGCCTCTTCAAACCAAATTTCAAATTGCCGGAAAGGATCCTGCTGAACAGTATCTTCCTGAAGCGGTTTTCCGGAGAAATCCCTTCTGATCTCATTTAAATAATTCTGCAGGTCTTCGTTCATGGGCCTTTTATTCAGTCAAATGTAAGCTTAATCTGATAATTTTTATTAACATGCCACAGGTAAATAAGCTTTTATTGGCTACATTTATAACTGTTATGTTACTAAACCCTTTAGATTACAAGCTGAAAGACCTTAACAAACTAAAACCGGGCAAGGGAAGGCTGCTGTTGGCGGAACCTTTCATGGAAGATCCTTATTTTAAACGCTCGGTAGTACTGCTAACCGAAAACAATCAGAAAGAGGGTGCTTTTGGGTTTATTCTGAATAAAGTACTGGACGTAACCGTTAACGATGTCATCAAAGACTTTCCCGATTTTTATGCCCCGGTATACATGGGTGGTCCGGTTCAGACCGACAGCCTCTTTTACATGCATTCCCAGGGAGAGTTTATAGAAAACAGTGTAAAAATTTCCGAGAACCTTTATTGGTCCGGCAATTATGAGCAACTCAAGCAGATGATCGCCGATCAGCAGATTTTTCCGAACGAAGTGAAATTCTTTATTGGCTACTCGGGGTGGGATTTTGAGCAACTGAAGGGTGAAATCGAACAAGAGTCCTGGATCATTGCCAAAAATGATTACACCACCATTCAGGAATTGAATGACGATAACCTCTGGCACAACATGCTTCAGCGGATGGGCGGAAAATTCGCACAACTCTCCAACTTCCCTGAAAATCCCAGTTTAAATTAATCCGACATGAAAAGGATAACCATCCTTTTTCTGACAATAATAACAAGTTCTATCGTTGTTCTTGCTCAGGATGATTATGTATTGCCCGAAACAGAAGCTCCTGTACCGAAAACTCAGGAGCTCAAGTTTCCCAATCCGGATTTTACGAATTACTCCTTCTCTGCTGCTGCATTTACGCTTGACAAAGGCGACGCACAATTGTTAGGCACCGATATCTTATTTTCAAAGATCAGCTATGGCATAAACGACCGGAGCATGATTTCCATGAATGCGTCATTGTTCGGCACATTCACCGTTTCTTTTAAACAGCGGATACCGGTAAATGAAGAATTCAACCTGGCATTTTCTGCCTGTGCCGGAAATTTTTTATTCATAGATAAAGATTCCATCATCCGGCTATTTGGAGGACAAAGCCTGGCTACTTTCGGGAACCATCAGAACAATGTTACTTTCGGCATAGGGCTTTATTTCGGCAAAAGTAGCTTTGAAGTCGTGGATCAAACAAAAAACCTCTTCTTTCACCATGTATTTGTAGCCACCCAACGACAAATCAGACCAAAAACATATCTGGTAGCAGAGGGTATGTATTACTGGAATTACAACACGTTTATGGGATCATTTGCCATGAAGTTCGTCATTAAGAGCCGGATGTCTTTGCACGTAGGGATTATGCCGCTTTACCGGAACGGAAGAATCAGCCGGAATCAAACCCGGCAGGAACGCGGTGCGGTTCCGATCATATCATATCGGTGGCTTTTACACTAACCGCCAATTTATTCACCTCTTCCAGAATTTCTTTAACCGCTTTATTAAAGTATCTTTTCTGCCGGTAGGAAGCAACCCAATGCACCCCATTAATGGCATTGGTGAGGAACATTTCATCAGCCTGAAGCAACATGGTTCCATTCAGCATACCTTCGAATACATTGATATTCAGCTCTTTGGCCACTCTAAAGATCTGCTTTCGCATCACCCCGTCCATACAACCCTCATCCAGGGCAGGCGTGTACAGGTTTTTGTTTTTGTATAAAAATATGTTTGAGCTCACTGCCTCTGCAATTCTACCGGAATCATTCAATAGAATACACTCATCGAGTTCATTCTCTTTCTTGTAAATACTTGCCAGCACATTCGGGATGTTATTGGTTGTTTTGATCTGAGAAAGCTTGTTCTTATGAATCTTCAGGTCGTTATAGACATCTACTTTTAATCCCTTTTCATTCAGGACATAATGATTATCATGAATCGGTTTGGCTTCAATCACGTACGATTTTCCATCGGTTTCGGGCTCATAAAGGCCTTCGCCGGATCGGAATACCGATAAGCGGACACGGCCACCTTTGGTGATGTTATTTTTAACAATCAGCTTTTCAATCTGGGATTTCAGGTCGTTGAAGGATATTTTTCCTGGCCTCATTTTGAGCAGCTCCATTCCTTTTTTAAGCCGCATGAAATGATCTTCCAGGAAACAGGGTTTCCCGTTGATTACCCGAATGGACTCAAACAAGGCATCTCCATACCTGAACCCCCTGTTCTTTACCGTGAAGATGGGTTCATCTTCCTGATATAAAAATCCGTCGTAATTGATGTAAAGTTTACTCATAGTTAGATGATCTGTTGCAAATAATTCATCAACGAATCATTAGCGGTTACCTTTACTCCTTTCACTCCTGCTTTCTCCGCGGCCAACACATCCCGCCTGCTATCGCCGACAAAATAGGACCTGGATTGATCAACGTCATATTTAGCGATAGCTTTCTCCAGCATTAAGGAGTCGGGCTTTCTGCAAATACACTTCTCCCTGAATGCATGGTGCGGGCAATAATAAACATCCAGTAAATCGATGCCGGCTGCTTTGAACTGCTCGTACATGTAACTGTGTACGGAAATAACGTCTGAATGGTTATAAATCTGTTTAGATATTCCTCCCTGATTGGTGATCACAATAAACCGGAAGCCTTTTTCCTGCAAGTGCTGAAGCGCGTCAAACAGGCCATCCACAATTTTAAAATCTTCCACCCGAAAGGTATACTCCCCGCGCTCTATGTTGATCACACCGTCTCTATCTAAAAATACAACCTTCAACGATCTAAAATTTTGTTAAAGATATAAAAAGGAATGATTTAAGCAAAAACAGGCTTAATGGAACACGCTCAACACTTCAGTAATAAAGTTGCTGAATGCTCCGGGAACAAAGGCCAGGGTAAAGAAAAACCCGAACAAGGCACCCCAGATGTGTGCATCATGCGCGATATTGGTCCCGCCGCGCTTCTGCATATACATTTCAAACCCGATGTAAAGGATCCCAAAAATGATGGCCGGGGGTTTGAACGGAATTAAAATCAACCCAATATCAACCGATATGGGATACATAGCCACCATACTAAATAAAACGGCCGAAACGGCTCCTGACGCACCTACGGAATTGTAATGATAGTTGTCTTTATACTTAATCAGCGCCGGGATGGTTGCAACGAACATGGCTCCGAAGTAGAGTGTGAGATACAAAAACACACCTAAAACCCCCAGTTCGGATAAAATGGTCCCCTCAGAATACCTGCCAAATATATAGAGTACCCACATATTGAAGACCAGGTGAAAAATGTTGTTCCGGTCATGAACAAACCCATGCGTAAAAATCCGGTGCCATTCTTTGCGGTGGATCACCTGATAGGGGTTGAACAACAGTTTGGCATACAACTCCGGATTGTTATTCGCACCGAGGGAAGTCACCACGGTTACAATAATAATGATCAGTGTTATCGATATCGTCATTAGAACAAACTCATCTGACTTTCTTCATCATCGTCTTTCACTTCTTTGATCGGGCTGGCTTTCGCTTTTTTCTCAACCGGCGGTAATTTCGGTTCTTCTTTTACAGCCTCTGCCTGAACCGGATTCTGAGGTGAATCCGCTTGTATTTCCTCCGGTCTTTCGTCCTGATCCTCTTCCTTCTCGATCACGGATTCATCCTGTTCTTCTTCCGGTTCGTGGAGATCTTCCGCTTCTTCAAGAAGCTCTTCTTCCGGTTCTTCGTAAGGCAACGGTTCCAGCAGATCGATGTTTTTCACCTTGTGCTGGGTGAGCCTGTTTCCTAATGCCTTTAATCCTTTTATCGCGATAAACTCCTCCAACGCAATGGTTTCGTTATCCCGCTCCTTGCCTTTTATTTTAGCGAAAGAAATTTCAACCTGCGGCAACCAGTCGGTTGAAACGATCTCAAGGTAAGACGCTTCATGTTCCGTAATGAACGACGTTTTCTTGTCGGTCGGTTCGATGAGGAAACGTTTCACAAAATACTGTTCTTTCTCTCCATCGAAATAAACGGCAGATACCGGTTTCTTCGGGTTCCATTTCTCGATTACGATCATATCCTCCTCGAATTTCGTGAACAGATCGAAGCCTGTGAGCTGATAGTCCCCACTCTGCATAATGGTCAGAATCTTATCTTCGGCTTTGAATTCACCCAAAAACTCTCCCCTTCCTTCCGAATTCAGGCGCTGTACGGCATCGTCGAACCAGATCTTTCTGGCAGCCAGCGTTGAAACGCCCTTCTCCTTCAGCTCGATTTTAGCAATCGGATACTTGGTAACGAGATTTCCGCCCGCATCACGGCCTTTGATGGCCAGTTCGGAAAAATCGAGTTCGAATTTCAATTTACGCAGATTCGATTTCGGACGCAATTTAACCAGTACGGTCTCTGCCTCACCATTCGGGTTTGCGGTGAACCACAACACTTTGGATCCTGCGGTTCCTTTCGTGAGGTTATACTCTTTATCCCGTGTAATGGACGTGACGGAAAAGCGCTTCATCATAGACGCACCACTCTTTCCGTCCTGATAGATCATGTTGTAAATGGTTCGTTTATCTCCTTTCTTCCACACACCCACATGAATGATTCCGTTTCCGAAGAATGCCTTATCAGACACCTTGGACACCAACATCACGCCATCTTCCCGGAAGACAATGATATCGTCGATATCCGAGCAATCGGTAACGTACTCACTCTCGGTACGCTTTAACCCTGTTCCGGCAAACCCTTCAGCTTTGTTAACGTAGAGTTTCACGTTATTGGCAGCTACTTTACTGGCATCGATGGTTTCGAACGAGCGTAGTTCGGTTTTACGCTCCCGGCCTTCTCCGTATTTTTTCTTCAGTTCTTTGAAATAAGCCACCGCAAAATCCACCAGGTGTTCCAGGTCGTATTTTACCTGAGCGATCTCTCCTTCCAGTGCTGCCAGTTTTTCATCCGCTTTCTCCGAGTCGTGTTTGGTGATCCTTCTCATACGAATCTCCAGCAAACGCTTCACGTCGTCGTCGGATACAGCTCGTAACAGGTGCTTGATGTATGGTTTAAGTAACTCATGAGTCAGTTCAATGGCCTCGTCATAGCCCAAACCATGCAGTTTGACATAAATCTTGTTTTCGATAAAAATCTTTTCGAGCGATGAGAAATGCCATTGCTCTTCCAGTTCGCCTTGTTTGATCTCCAGTTCGAGTTGCAGCAGGTCTTTGGTGCGTTCTGTAGAGATGCGCAGCATTTCACTGATCCCGATGAATTTCGGTGAATCATTCTCGATAACGGCAGCATTCGGAGAGATGGAAACCTCACAATCGGTGAACGCATAGAGTGCATCGATCATTTTATCCGGAGATTCTCCGGGTTGCAGGTGAACCAGAATCTCGACTTCGTCGGCAGTGTTATCCTCCACCTTCTTGATCTTGATCTTATTCTTGCCGTTCGCCTTAATGATCGAATCGATAAGTTTATCGGTTGTTACCCCGAAAGGCAATTCCGTTACTTTCAGCGTCTTCTTATCCTCCTGAACAATCCGGGCGCGTACTTTGATCCTACCGCCACGTAATCCGTCGTTGTAACCGGATACGTCCGCCATTCCTCCGGTAGCAAAATCCGGATAGATGGTTACGTTCTTCGTGCCTTTTAACACTTTGATAGAGCCATCGATGAGTTCGTTGAAGTTGTGCGGAAGTATTTTACACGCCATCCCGACCGCGATCCCTTCAACGCCCTGAGTCAGAAGTAACGGAAACTTGATCGGCAATGTTTCCGGTTCTTTATTCCGACCGTCGTATGATGATAACCAATTGGTAGTTTTGGCATTGAAGACCACATCCAGCGCGAATTTGGTTAACCGGGCCTCGATGTACCTCGGAGCGGCTGCGCTATCGCCGGTGTAGATGTTCCCCCAGTTTCCCTGACAATCGATGAGCAGGTCTTTTTGCCCGAGTTGAACGAGTGCATCTCCGATGGAAGCATCTCCATGCGGATGGTATTTCATGGTATTTCCGATGATGTTGGCCACTTTGTTGTAGCGGCCGTCATCCATTTCTTTCATGGAATGGAGAATCCTGCGCTGAACCGGTTTCAGTCCATCGTTCAGGTGAGGAACGGCTCTTTCCAGAATCACATAAGATGCATAGTCCAGGAACCACTCCTGATACATGCCCGACACCTGAATAACGTTCTCCAGCTGCTCATTATCCTCCTGATTTTCAAACTCTTCGTCCCTTTCGTCGAGACTATCGTTTTCTTCTTCACTCATAATTTACATCAAATTAAAACGAATCGGTATTGCAAAATCTACTTTAATCGGTTTTCCTTCGGCGCTTTTCCCCGGCTCCCATTTGGGCATTTTCTCCACAATCTCTTTAGCTCTCTTATCGAGCATGGCATCCTGGCCTTCAATCACTTTCACATTGGTTACAGTACCGTCCACATCAATGGTAAAACCGACAGAAACCGGCACAAACTGGTTATGATGTTCGGCTTTATATGCTTCCTTGTCAAAATCATGAGGGACAGTCACGTTTTTATCCAGGTAACTATAAAATGCATCGTCACCTCCCGGAAAATGCGGCATTTTTTGGGTTACAGCCGTTTCCTGAGCCTGTAACATCGCTCCAAAACACAGCAACAGTATCGTTAAAATTTTCTTCATCGTTAAGCTTGTTCAACTAGATCTTTTTCAACTTTCAGGTTTTCAATAATAAACTGCTGTCTTTCCGGCGTATTCTTGCC
This sequence comes from Flavobacteriales bacterium, assembly GCA_020435335.1. Classification (GTDB taxonomy): domain Bacteria; phylum Bacteroidota; class Bacteroidia; order Flavobacteriales_E; family Vicingaceae. The sequence continues at coordinate 17,993 of JAGQZT010000092.1, forward strand.
CATGTAAAATTCCAGCAGGTTTTGAACCGGCGTATCGTGACCGATCACAACCGGATCAAGGCGAATATCTTCCCCGATAAAGTGCTTGAACTCATTCGGAGAAATCTCACCCAACCCCTTAAATCGGGTAATTTCAGGCTTCCCTTTCAGTTCCATAATGGCCGCCTGTTTTTCCTCTTCGGAATAGCAGTATATCGTCTTGCTTTTATCCCGAACCCGGAATAAAGGTGTTTCCAGCACGTAGAGGTGTCCATTCTTGATCACATCCGGGAAAAACTGCAGGAAGAAGGTAATCAGCAACAACCGGATGTGCATTCCGTCCACATCGGCATCGGTAGCAATTACGATGTTGTTGTAGCGAAGGTCTTCGATACTTTCCTCGATGTTGAGTGCCGCCTGTAAGAGGTTGAACTCCTCATTCTCATATACAATTTTCTTGGTCAGACCGAATGAGTTCAGCGGTTTTCCTTTCAGACTGAATACGGCTTGTGTGTTAACATTCCGTGATTTGGTAATGGATCCGGAAGCCGAATCCCCCTCGGTAATGAAGAGGGTGGTATCCACTTTACGGTTATCATCTTTCGCATCGTTATAGTGCACACGGCAGTCGCGCAGTTTTTTATTGTGCAAAGAAACTTCTTTAGCCCTTTTCTTGGCCAGTTTTTTAATCCCGGCCATATCCTTACGCTCTCTTTCAGCCTGCAGGATTCGTCGTTGCAAAGCCTCTGCAGTTTCCGGATTTTTATGGAGGAAATTATCCAATTCCCGCTTCAGGAAATCGGTAATGAATGCCCGCATGGAAGGTCCGTCAGGACCGACTTCAGTTGACCCCAGTTTCGTTTTGGTTTGGGATTCGAACACCGGCTCCATCACTTTCACGCTGACGGCGGCAACCAATCCGGAGCGCACATCGGCAGCATCATAATCCTTCCCGAAAAATTCACGGATCGTTTTCACGTAAGCTGCCCTAAATTCACCCTGATGCGTTCCACCCTGAGGCGTGTACTGACCATTTACAAATGAGTAATATTCTTCACCGTAAGATTGGGTGTGTGTAATCGCCACTTCAATGTCTTCGCCGATCAGGTGTACGATCGGATAGGAAGGGTTATTAGACAGGTTTTGATTCAGCAGGTCTTTTAACCCTTCATCGGAGTATATTTTCTCCCCATTGAAGTTGATTGTTAAACCTGTATTCAGGTAGGCATAGTTCCAGAGTAGTTTCTCTACAAATTGAGAGCGGTACTGATAGTTTTTAAAGATGGTCTCATCGGGAACAAAGGTGACCTTCGTTCCTTTTCGGAGTGACGTATCTTCTATTTCATAATCCTGCGTGACTTCTCCTTTTGAGAATTCAGCTTTCTTCATCTTCCCGTCACGAATAGCTTCCACGCGAAAGTAGCTGGACAGGGCGTTCACTGCCTTTGTTCCCACACCATTCAGTCCGACGGATTTCTTAAACGCTTTGGTGTCGTACTTACCACCGGTATTCATCTTACTTACCGCATCGATCATTTTCCCCAGCGGAATACCACGGCCGTAATCCCGAACCTTAACTTCCTTGTCCTTGATGGAGATGTCAACGGTCTTTCCGTAGCCCATCACATACTCATCAATGCAGTTATCAACAACCTCTTTCAGCAGGATGTAAATTCCATCATCGTAGGCCGTTCCGTCGCCCAGTTTTCCAATGTACATTCCGGGACGCATCCGGATGTGCTCCTTCCAGTCTAACGACCGTATATTATCTTCGGTATAATTTGATTCTTCAGTCATATCTTTTTTACTGCTAAAATCGAATAAACAGAGGCATAAAAATAGAAATATTTAGCCGCAATGAATGACCTTAACCACTAATGTTATTAAGGTTTTATTAACATGTGAAACGAAATAAATCAGGACTTAATTTCCTTCCAATTTCTGAATTCTGTTTTTCAGATCTTTGAGTTCAATTCCAACGCTTCGCATGAGGTTTAAGATGCTAACCGGATTAATCTCATCTTCATCGTATTGACCGATACACAGGTTGAGTTTAAACTCCCAGATTTCCAGGATTTCAGACATGTGAATCAGGTAAGGCTGGTACACTTTATTATCTGACGAAAGGGTCAGATACCCTTCGTCCATTTTATTGGTAAACACCCTTTTGTACACAAGTCCTTCTTCTTTGGTCAGAATAATGTAACA
>JAGQZT010000093.1 GCA_020435335.1 Flavobacteriales bacterium
AAATAGTTTCACTTTAAAGTCTTGGGAACTCAAATATTCCAGAGAAACATCCTGAATTGTTTCATGAAACCTTAGTAAAAAGTAATTGGTTTTATTAAGCAAATTAACAAACACTATTATCTACTTCTGCAAGTTATTATTCGGATCGATGCCCATCGGGTTGTACACTTTGGGGCAGGATTTCGAATCCTTGCTCAGGAACATGATGCGCACCCGGAACAAAATGGGGCGGAAACGTCCGTTGAAATAGGGATGCGTACTCACGATGTGATTGAAGGGGTAAAGCGCCAGAATCGGTGTTTCGATCATCGGCATGATGATCACACGCCCTTCGGTTTTGAATCCCAATCCGAAAAAATAATGCAGTTCACCCAGCAACGAGCTTGGCCCATCCACCCAATCCTTGGTCGGAATAGCTGGTGTGGCATTTCTGCTGGTGATGAGGTGGTAATCGAGGTTTAACCCCAACCCATTCACCATGAATTTGGTGTCGCTGTTGTCGTAACGGTGACCGATCCGGATGTTCGCGGATAACAAATGATCGCCAAAGCTGCCTTCCTGATCGAAGGGTGGGAGCGGGGCATTGTTGTAGGTCGTGGAAAAATTGTAATCTTCACCACCGCGAAGCCATTTGTAGGCCAGGGCATAATCCAGGTAATTAACCACCTTTCGACCGTTCATGCGGAACTTGCCAATCTCGGCGAAAAGGCCGAATTTACCTTTCGGGTCGCCGGTAAAATCAAAGGTTGTGGTGTTGTTGGCGGTGTCGGTTTCGCTGTAGTTGTAGGTTTCTTTGGGGTAGGCCACCATGTAGGTGCCACCGATTCCGAAGAACCAGCCTTTGTCCACTTCGCTGGCTCCTGTGCCATAGAGGCCGTTACCTTTGGGCGGTTTGTATTGGCCGAAAACGGACGAGGTGATACAGATTAGGGTAATTGCTAGGATTTTTCTCATCGTGTCAGGTGCTTTCCGAGTGAACAGGTATTTTTATTGGTTTGTGTCTTTCCATGTATGAAGATACCTCGACGTTGCTGGGCATGACAAGTTCGCTCGGTATGGCATTCATTGCTTATTTCAGTTCCGCTAAGATAGCATTTTCTACGGCTTCACTATTCCAACGCGATTCGATGTCATCAAATTGTGCCATCACTTTTTTCATGATCGCATCTTGCTCTTGTCCTTTTTTAAAAGCTTCCGAATAGCGGATGTGGCTAAAGGTCACCTGGCTGTACAAAGGCATCCATTTATCCGGGTATTTTTCGGAAAAATGAGCCTCAATTTTTTTCTGGAGTAAGAATTTCGGATCGGCTACATAGTCGCGCATGACGTGATAGTTGTGCAGGGAAAGATCCTGAACACCGTCGCCATCCGGTTTTCTCAAACGCTGGTATTCACGGAAAATCTGATCCCAGTCGTCGCCATGCTGTTGCATGAGTTCCCACATCACGGTACAATCCTCGAAACCACAGTTCATACCTTGCCCGTAAAACGGAACGGTAGCATGAGCGGCGTCGCCCATTAAAGCCGTTTTTCCGTGAGTCCATGGATAACAGCGAACAATAGCGAGAGAAGAAAGCGGATGATCTTCCCAGGCATCGGCGATGTCAGGCATCATGTCGTAAAAATCCGGGAAGGTTTTCTTAAAGAAGCGATCAACCGCTTCCTTACTGGTTAGGGTTTCGAAGGAATTTTCTCCCTCAAAAGGCATAAAGAGGGTGCAGGTGAACGAGCCGTCTTCATTGGCCAGGGCAATCAGCATAAACCGGCCTCTTGGCCAGATATGCAGTGCATTTTTATCAAGCTTGTAAGAACCGTCGGTATTAGCCGGAAGGAGAATCTCCCGGTAGCCGTCCTCAATGTAATTCTGGCTGTAGTTGAATCGATCCAGCTTTTGCATCGCGTTGTAACGCACGGCGGAGAACGCACCGTCGGCGGCGAAAACCAGGTCGGACTGAACGGCCGATTTTTCACCGTTTTCCGTGTTTTCGAGGTAAACAATTCCATTTTCCAGATCAACATCCACACATTTTTCGTTGTAGAAAATTTTGGCGTTACCGTATTCTTCGGCAATATCCATCATTTTGGCATTGATGCCTCCCCGGGATACCGAATAGATGGCCTGACCTTCCTTACCATAGGGTTGGTAGGTTAAGTTTCCTTCCAGGTCGTGCATGATCCTTCCGGTCATGGGGATGGCAATTTTTCGGATCTCGTCACCCACACCCACGGCATCCAGAGCCTTCCACCCGCGGGTAGAAAGCGCGAGGTTAATGGATTTTCCGGCTGAGATTTCAGCCTTTCTGATATCGGGTCTTCTTTCGAAGATTTTAACTTGGTATCCGGCTTTGGAAAGGTATACGGCCCAGAGGGAGCCGACCAAACCTGCGCCTACAATGGTAGCTGTTTTCATACCGTAAATATATATTTTTTAAAGGTTCAAAAAACTGACTTCGATCAATCCTGCTTAAATCTTCACACAAAGAATGCAAACATCATCAATTTGTTCGTTGTTTCCTTTCCAGTTTTCAAATTCATTTTGAAGCGATTGCCGTTGTTCATCAGAGGTTTTTGGGGCATGTTTGATGAGCATTTCCATGAAGGGTTTGTATTTCAGTTTTTTGTTTCGCGGACCACCGAACTGGTCGGGGAATCCATCGGTAAACAGGTAAATCGAATCGCCTTTCTGTAGTTCGATCGTATGCGTGGTAAATGGCTTCCGGTCGGGGTGTTGTCCGACAGGCTGCTTGTCGCCTTTGATTTCATAAAGTAAATAGTTGTCCGTAGTCAGTGATAAGTAAGCTTCTAGTTCTTTGTTTTCGGTATCTTCCAGGAATTCCCCTCGAGGCTTTTGCTCGCGCAAAACGTGCTCGGGGTGACAGTTTGCGGTTGGGCGGATGATCCACAACGGGTTATTGGCTCCGGCGTACTGGATGATTGTTTGTTGCTTGTTGTTTGTTGTTTGGGTTTTTAAGCTGCATAATGCGATATCCATGCCGTCTTTTACTTCTTTGTTGCTTTTGGCAAAAGTTTCGATAACCAGTTCCCGAGTTTTATCCAGGATTTTAGCCGGTTCCGTAATGTTGAATTCCTTCACCGCCCGGTTTAATGCATTGTGACAAACCACACTGACCATGGCGCCGGGGACACCGTGACCTGTACAGTCGGCTACGGCGAAGAATACGGGTTTTGGGTTTTGGATTTTGAGGTTTGGGTTTTGAGCTTTGGGATTTGAAAGCTCATTCCCCATCACTCTTCCCCCGTTACTCCTAACGGTTTCCATCCAGTAAAAATCGCCACTCACCAGATCCTTGGGTTGAAACAAAACGAACCCGTCGCTAAGGTGTTGTTCGAACAAGCTCATGGCCGGCAGGATGGCGTGCTGGATGTTCCGGGCATATTCGATGCTGTCGGTGATTTCCTTGCTTTTTTCTTCAACGAGGTGCTTTTGTATTTCCACTTCCTTTTTTTGCCGGGTAATGAGTTCGTTCTTTTCTTCCAGCATGGTGTTGGATCTTTTTTTCTGGCTGTAACTTTTGAACAATACCGCCAGAATAACCAGGAGCATGAGGGCGCCGATAATTCCGGCATACGTATAGGTTTTTTGTTGTTCAACCTTTTTATTGTATTCGAGTTCTTTGATGCGTTCGGCTTCTGCCCGTTCGAGGCTGTCGCTCAGCATTTTTTTATCGTATTCATATTTTAGCTCGGTTCGTGCAATTTGTTTGGTGATGTTCTCATTTCGGATGCTGTCGCTGATTTGGACATATTTTTCATAAAATGCCAATGCTTTTTTCGGATTGTTGCTACTGCCGTATGCCTTGTAAAGACAACGACAACTGCTTTTCTCAATTTCCTGGATGTGATACTTTTTACTGATTTCCAGAGCTTTGGTGCAATATTCAATGCTTTTGTTAAAGTTGTTGAAATGGAAGTTGACCATGCCCATGTTTTCCAGTGCGGTTGCCTGATTGAACAGATCACCGCTGGAACGGTAGTAATCATAAGCCTGTTCAAACAAGAGGAGTGCTTCGCCGTATTCTTGATCTTTCAGGCGCAAAACCCCGATATTGATCTTGCACTGATTGATCCCGATCAGGTCATTTTTTTGCTCATAAATTGTTTTTGCCCGGTAAAAGTAGCTGTATGCAGAATCCCGTTGGTTCATGCCCTGAAAGGCCAGTCCGAAAGCCGTTAATGTTCTCGCCAGATTGGCTGAATCTTTTTGCATCACAAAGATGTAGTTGGCCTTGCTGTAATATTTCAGAGCATTATCGTATTCTTTCAGTAAGATATACACGTTGCCGATGTTAAGGTTCAACTTGGCCATGCTCGGGAACCGTTGTTCTTTTTCACGGATTGCCAGTCCGCTTAAGTAGTGCTCCAATGCGTTCAAATATTCGCCCTTAATTTCGTACATGATCCCGATGTTGTTGTGTACGGAGGCCATCCCGCTTTGATTTTCTACTTCCTGATAAAGCCGGATGCTTTTCAGGTAGAGGGAAATGCTGGTGTCTATTTGTTGCTTGACGTAGTAAGCATTTCCGAAAATCTGGTATGATTCGGCCTGATAGAGTTTTAACTTCTTATTTATGGCGAATTCAAGCTCTTGTCCGGCAAAATGTATGGCAGAGTCCGGTTGGGTAAATACATAGGATTTGGCCAACCTGTTCATGGCTTTTAGCCGGGTTGTATCTTCGAGTTGTGAGTTATGGAATACGGAAAGCAACGAGTCGTTTACAGATGCAAATCCGTTCAACGAAAACAGCAGGAGCAGTGATATGAGAATCTTGTTCTTCATGTTCAGACTTTAACGCACCAAATGCAGACGTCATCTACCTGATCCGTATTCCCTTTCCAGTTTTCGAAAAAATCTGAAATGGTGTTTCTTTGTTCTTCCACACTTTGGTCACTGCAGCTTAGCAGGAGTTCTTTGAAAGGTTTGTATTTCAGTTTTTTACCGTTATCCCCACCGAATTGATCGGCAAATCCATCGGAAAATAAGTAGATGATGTCTCCTTGCTGCAGGTGAAAAGTATGGTTCGTATACGGTTTGAAATCGTGGTAAATCCCGATCGGTTGCTTGTCGCCTTTGATTTCATAAAGTAAATAGTTGTCCGTAGTCAGTGACAAGTAAGCTTCTAATTCTTTGTTTTCGGTATCGTCCAGGAATTCCCCTCGAGGCTTTTGCTCGCGCAAAACGTGCTCGGGGTGACAGTTCGCGGTTGGGCGGATGATCCACAACGGGTTATTGGCTCCGGCGTACTGGATGATTGTTTGTTGCTTGTTGTTTGTTGTTTGGGTTTTTAAGCTGCATAATGCGATATCCATGCCGTCTTTTACATTTTCGGAGCTTTTCTCGAAAGTCGCCACCACCAGTTCCCGGGTTTTATCCAGAATTTTAGCAGGTTCAGTGATACCGAATTCCTTCACTGCCCGGTTTAATGCATTGTGACAAACCACACTGACCATGGCGCCGGGGACACCGTGACCTGTACAGTCGGCTACGGCGAAGAATACGGGTGTTGGGTGTTGGGTGTCGGGTTTTGGGTTTTGGATTTTGAGGTTTGGATTTTGAGGTTTGGGATTTGAAAGCTCATTCCCCATCACTCTCCCCTCGTTACTCCTAACGGTTTCCATCCAATAGAAGTCACCGGCAACAATATCTTTCGGTTTGTAGAGTATGAACGATTCGGGCAGGTATTTCTTTATCAGCGATTCGGCAGGCAGAATGGCAGATTGGATGCGTTTTGCATAGTTAATGGAGTCGGTGATCTCCTTGTTTTTTTCCTCAACAAGGGATTTTTGCTCGGAGATTACCTGATTATCTTTCTTCTTCTGGCGGTAGTTTTTTGTTACGACTAACACAATGATGATCAGTGCCAGGATTCCTGTTCCCGACGAGATCAATATCAGTTGCTGCTTTTCATCCTGAAGTTGTTTATCCTTTTCGAGGTTCTGAATGAGGATGGCTTTTTTTTCATTTTGGTAGCGCGATTCCACTACTTCCAGGTTCTTGGCAGTTTCTTCGTTGAAGATCGCATTTTCAAGGGTATCGTGGGTCATATAGTGTTCATAGGCATCCCGATACCTCTCCGTGTTGTAATAGTGTTCGGCCAGAGTAAAGTGGGACCAGCTTTCCAGCTGTTTGTTTTTGGAGATGCTGGCTTCGTCCAGGGCTTTGAGGTAGTATTTTTCGCCTTGAGCGGGATTCCCTTGTTTTATGTACAATTCACCCAGATTCAGGTAAGCCAGACTAACGGCTGTGTGGTCACCGATCCGCTGCTTGATCTTGAAGGCTTTCCACAAATAGTCGAGAGCCTTGTCGATTTCACCGATATCCCGGTAATACATGGCCATGTTGTTCATGGTCGTGGCTGCTCCCACGGAGTCTCCGATGGCCATTTTAATCTGCATGGAACGCTCCCAAAAATCCATGCCGGTATCGTATTTGGAGGTCATCATATGGACAATACCCATGTTGTTGTAGCTGGCAGCCAGTCCGGCAGAGTCTCTGATAGCCTGGCGAAGCCCGATCGATTTCTCAAAATAGTTTTTAGCCTCATCCAGTTTGTTGCTTACCCGGTAGATCGAACCGATGCTGTTGTACATGTGGGCGAGCTCAAAGGTGTCTTTTGCCTCTTCACATAATTTACAGGCCTCGAAATTAGCCTTTAGCGCTTCCGAATAATTGGAGAGCTTGAATTCGGCATCACCCAGCAGTCCTAAAAAAAAGATTTTGTCTTGCTTGTTTTTGGTCACTTCTTCGGTCATGCGTAAGGCATATTTTGCATAATAGGCCATGGTATCCGTATTGGAATAGAGTAAGCGTGACGATGCATTTTTGATGGCCTTTAATTTGGCTTCAACCGGAATGTCGGAATCGAGTTGTTTTCGCAGGGAATCGACAAGTCCCTGGGAAAAAGAGAAAGAGGAAAGGGAGATTAGGAGAAAAAGTAGAGTTATGGATTTCGGGTAATTCATGAGGTTTGTATGGCTTTGGTCAGCACCTTTCCAAACTTATAAATATCGGTAAAAGAATTATACAAAGGAACAGGGGCCATTCGGATGACGTTAGGTTCCCGCCAGTCGCTGATCACACCTTCTTGTAATAGTACATCGAACAGTGGCCTGCCGAAACCTTCGGCAATAATGGAAACCTGGCAGCCCCGTTCGTTCCAGCTTCGTGGCGTAATGTTGTGAAGCCATTTTCCGGTAGATTGATCGAGGTGCTTTTCGTTGATGTCGTCGATGATGAATTCGAGGTAACCTGAGAGTTCTTTTTGTTTTTTCAGGAGCTTGTCCATGCCCACTTCATCAAAGAGGTCGATAGAAGCTTTGTGGGCGGCCATGGTCAATACAGGAGCATTACTCATTTGCCAGGCTTCGGCACTTTTCATGGGTTTAAACCCTTTTTCCATAAGGAAGCGCGACTCCTTCTCATGTCCCCACCATCCTGCAAATCGTGGCAATTCGGTGTTGTTGCAATGCCTTTCGTGAATAAAGACACCCGAAACACCACCCGGGCCTGAATTGAGGTATTTGTAAGAGCACCAGCAAGCAAAATCAACGTTCCAGTCGTGCAAGTTCAGCCGGATATTTCCGGCAGCATGAGCGAGGTCGAACCCGCAGTTGGCACCAACACGGTGAGCTGCTTCGGTGATGGCTTTCATGTCGAATACCTGGCCGGTGAAATAATTCACGCCACCGATCATCACCAATGCCAGTTCATCACCCGCTTGTTCGATGGCTGCCGTGATATCTTCCTGACGGATCGTATATTCACCTGCTCTCGGAGCGACTTCGATGATGGCTTCACCGGGATTGTAGCCGGCACATTTTACCTGCATTTCGAGGGCATATTGATCCGAAGGGAAGGCTTTGGCTTCACATACGATCTTGTACCGATCAGGTGTAGGACGGTAAAATGAAACCAGCAATAAATTTAAATTCACCGTTAGGTTGTTCATCACCACCACTTCTTTCGGAAGTGCCCCCACGATTCTGGAAACCGGTTCGGCAAATTGCTCGTGGTAAGCGAACCAGGGGTTTGTTGCATGAAAATGACCCTCCACACCCCATTTCGCCCAATCGTCGAGCTCCGTTTGAAGATAATCTTTGGTGCTTACCGGTTGCAAGCCGAGTGAATTCCCGGTGAAATAGATGCAATCTTTTCCGTTTACCTGCGGCATGTAAAATTTATTCCGGTAGGCTTTTAACTCATCTTGCTCGTCCATTTTCTGAGCAAATTCCAAACTGTTTTCGTAGCTCATCAATCTCAAATTTATTGAGCAGTAAATATAGGGCTTATAACTTGAAAGTGAAAGCGAAAAGTTGAAAGTTAAAAGTGAAGCTCAAGCTGTGTGGGTAAGAGCTGAAAAGACTGACGGTGCAGGTTGGTGATGCCAAATGCTTTGATGGCTTCCCGGTGCTTTTTGGTGGGATAACCTTTGTTGCTGTTCCAATCGTAAACGGGATATTTTTCATGAGCATTTTCCATAAATTCATCCCGATATGTTTTAGCGAGAATGGAAGCCGCGGCAATCGATAAGAATTTGCCATCGCCTTTCACGATGCATTCGTGAGGAATGTCGTTGTAGGGTTTAAAGCGATTGCCATCGATGAGCAGTAACCCGGGTTTGGATTGGAGCTGGTCCACGGCACGGTGCATGGCCAGAAATGAAGCATTCAGGATGTTGATCTCGTCAATTTCCCGGTTATCGACAATGCCGATGCCAAAGGCCAGGGCATCTTTCTCGATTTCATCCCGAAGCATCAGGCGTTTCTTTTCGGAAAGCTGCTTGGAATCATTCAGGATTTTATTCTTATAATCTTTGGGTAAGATCACGGCAGCGGCGTACACGGGTCCGGCCAGGCAGCCTCGTCCGGCTTCATCACACCCCGCTTCGGTCCATTTTTTCTGATAGCAGCTTTTAAGCATGGATCGTTTTGTTGATGGATTCCCACAACAGCCCGGCGGTTTTATCCCAGGAGAACTTCCGGGCCTGATTTAACCCTTTTTCAGTTAATTTCTCGCGAAGACCGGGGTCTGAATAAACATCTTGCATGGCTTTGCAGAGCATTTCCGGCTGGTGCGGATTAACCAGGATGCCGGCTTCTTCCACCACCTCGGGCATGGAAGTTGTGTTCGAGGCAACAACAGGAGTGCCGCAACGCATGGCTTCCACAAGGGGAATGCCGAAGCCCTCGAAAAATGGAACGTAAGTGAGGGCCAGTGCTGAGCCTGTTATGAGCTGGAGTTCGGTTTCCGAGACCCGTCCGGTAAAGACAACGTCATCCTTACAGGTTAAGTTCGTGTAGCAATTTTCCAATTCGCCCTTCCACCACATTTTTCTGCCTACAATTAACAATTTGACATCGTTTGGTTGCCTGGTTTTAAACTGCTCGAAAGCCCGGAACAGGTTAATCAGATTTTTTCGGGGATGCAGGGTTCCGACAAATAAAAAATAAGGGTTTCCCTGCGCATATCGTTCTCTGATCTCTTCCTGAACGGCCGGTTCGAGTGGGATGTAGCCGGGATTGGCTCCATTGTAGACCACATCGATTTTGTCGTTATCAATGCCATAACTACCTGCAATGTCCTGTTTGGAATAACCGGAAACAGTAGCAATGCGGGTGGCTTTCTCCGCAAAGGATTTAAAGTGCCGGTTGTAAAAATCGGCGTACTTTTTGGGTAGGAATTCAGGATGATGGTGAAAATTGATGTCGTGGATGATGCTTAGCACTTTGGTGTCCGTTTTTAGCGGGAACATCCCATCCGTAGCCACAAAAAGATCGGGCTTTAGTTTTTTTAGCAACTTTTTCAGGGAGTGCTGGTACCAGATCTGATACAGTAAAGGGTGTCTGGCTTGCGGAGCAATCACTTCGGCCTTTACGTTATCCGCAAAAAGAAAGGCTTGATCCGGTTTTCGGTCGAAGATGAAAATGAATTCATCATCCGGATACAGGGCAACAAGGCGTTTGAAACTTTCGAACGTAAAATAACCGATTCCATCCATCTGGTCTTTCAGCAATAATCTAGTATTTACGGCTATTTTCAAGGGCTAATTTTCAACGAAAATAATAATATTGGATAAGATGAGTTACATTTGTCCGAAATCAATTGCCTGTGCAACGAAAATTCATCACCAATTTAGTTCTATTGCTGCTGCTTAATTTACTGATTAAGCCGTTTTGGATCTTCGGTGTTGACCGTACCGTACAGAATCTGGTCGACCCGGAGCTTTACGGAACCTATTTTGCTTTGTTCAACTTTTCCATGTTGTTTAACATTTTGTTGGATCTGGGGATTACCAGCTACAACAACCGTAACATCGCCCAGAATCACCACCTGTTGTCTTATTACTTTTCAGGGATTGCCAGCTTGAAGTTTCTGCTGGGTGTTTTTTACATGCTGTTAACGTTTGCGATTGGCTACGTGGTCGGCTACGAATCGGAGCGTTTTTACATGTTGCTGTTCCTCTGCATCAATCAGTTCCTGATTTCCTTTTTGCAATACCTGCGGTCCAACATTTCCGGTCTGCAGCTTTATACGCTGGACAGCCTGTTGTCGGTGCTCGATAAATCCCTTATGATTGCCATCTGTTCGTTTTTACTATGGGGAAACATGAGCGGTTACCAATTTGAACTGATGCATTTTGTGTATGGGCAAACCGTTGCTTATGCCACGGCTTTTGTCGTTATCTTTTTTATTGTGCTGGCCAAATCCAAAACATTCGATTTTAAGCTGAAACGATCTTTCATCCTCGAGATTCTGAAGCAGACATTCCCCTATGCCTTGCTGATTCTGACTATGACTTTTTATTACCGACTGGATGCCATCATGCTCGACCTGATGCTGGAAGACGGGGAAAGGCAATCTTCGATTTATGCCCAATCTTACCGGTTGATGGATGCTTCAACGCAGATCGGGGTTCTTTTTGCCGGATTATTACTGCCGATGTTTGCGAACATGATCAAGCATAAACAGGCCGTGGATAGCCTGGTTAAGTTGTCTTTCAGCTGGCTGTTTGTGCCGTCTGTAATTCTGGCTATCTTTTCTTTTACATTCTCCGACGAGATTATGGAAATCCTTTACGTGCAGAATACAGGCCATGCCGCACAAGTACTGGGTGTGCTCATGATCTGTTTCATTGCCATCAGTACGACTTACATTTTCGGAACCCTGCTTACCGCTAACGGCAGTCTGAAATTGCTGAACAAGCTTGCTATTTCGGGGATGCTCCTGAATTTTACACTGAATATGATCTTTATTCCGGAGTTTAAGGCCGTCGGTTCGGCGTACGCCAGCCTGATTACCCAGTTTTTAATCGTAATCATTCAAATCATAGCTGCAAAAAAGTTGTTTGCCTTTCAATTCAACAGCAAGTTCATCATCACCCTGAGTGTGTATCTGATGCTCCTCTTGGTGCTGGCATATCTGGTTAATACTTACCTGTCGGAATTCACCCATCAGTTTATCGTTTTTGTAGGCGTTTCAGGGGTGCTGGCATTGGTTACCCGGATCATTGATCTCAAAAAAGTTTATAAGATCCTTATTAACAGAGAAGTATAGCCATTTTAATAAAAATAGGTATTTTTACCGCTCTCTAAACCAAATCAGAATTTAATGGAAAGTGGAAAGCAAAATAAAACAGATCTCAATTCGGAGAATTTGATCGTCTTCTTTTACCGGTGGCGAAAACCTTTGATTATCGTAACCGCTCTTGCGGCAGTTACCTCAATTGTGGTTTCTCTGTTGATCCAAAACAAATTTAAGTCTACCGTTGTTTTGTTTCCAACCACTACCAGCTCGATCTCAAAGGCACTGATCTCCGAGTCCAATACCGGTAAAGAAGATGTGTTGCGTTTGGGGGAAGAGGAAGAAGCTGAGCAAATGCTGCAGATTCTGCATTCCGATGAGATCAGGGAAAAGATCATTCAGAAGTATGATTTGATGAAACACTATGATATTGATGAGGATGATCAATACAAACTCACCAAATTACAGCGTGAGTACGAGAATAATGTAACGTTCGACCGAACCAAATTCATGTCGGTAGAAATTAACGTACTCGACCACAACCCGGATACGGCTGCCATGATCGCCAACGATATTGCCAATTTACTGGATACCGTGAAGAACAGGATGCGTAAAGAGATTGCCATGGAGGCCTTACAGATTGTTAAGGATGAGCTGGATGCGGAGAATGCCTACATCAAACAACTCTCCGATTCGATTGCGGCATTGAGGGGTATGGGATTCATTAACATCAGGGCGCAGTCGGAACGTTTAACGGAACAAATGGCTATTGCCGTATTGCAAGGAAAAAGGTCAGCCGTCGACGAATTAAAGACCCGCCTGGATACGCTCAGTAAATACGCCGGTATTTTTGAGACCGTACAGGATGAAATGGTACTGGAAAAGAAAAGACTTACCCTGATCCGTGGTAAATACCGGGAAGCAGAGGTGGATGCCTACCGTACCTTGCAGCATAAATTTGTGGTAAACTGGGCCTTCCCTGCGGAAAAGAAGACCTATCCGATCCGCTGGCTGATCGTTGTGGTGTCTACATTGGGAACCTTTTTACTGGCACTGATATCCATACTTTTTTATGAAAGTGTGAAGCACACCAAGTTCAACTGATCATGAAACCTGAAACCAATTATTCGACACTCGTAACCATCATCAAGAAACGCTTTAAACTCTTTCTTATCGTCGGGGTAGCAGCCATCGTTGTTTCCAGTGTCGTTTCCTCCCCCTTTTTCATTACCCCAAAATTCAAATCGGATGCGGCCGTGTATCCTTCCAACCTGATCAAGTACAGTGACGAATCACCAACCGAGCAGTTGTTGCAATTGCTCCAGGGTAACGATATCCGGGATAGTGTGATCCGGAAGTTCGATCTGGCAGTTCATTACGACATCGATACGGCATCAGAAGGTTCCCGTTTTAGACTATACAGGGAGTTTGATAACAACGTGAACATCAGCAAGACCAACTTCGAATCGGTAAACATCGATGTGCTGGATAAAGACCCTGTTCAGGCAAGAGATATTGTAAACGAACTGATCAGCCAGGTTAATGTAAAGATTAATCTGCTGCATAAAGAAAAGGCCCAGGAAGTGGTTCAGATCTGGAGAGATCAGTTGAATCTGAAAGGAAATCTCATCGATACTCTGGAAGCGCAGATCAAACGGTACAGTACACAATACGGGTTACTGGATTATACCCAGCAATCCAGGGAAGTAACGGCAGGATACATGAACATGCTTTACGGAAACAAGCAAGGTCAGCCGATGAAAAAAGCCGAAGAATTGTACGATAACCTCAAAAAGGAGGGGCGTCATTTTCACGACCTGCATCACCAGCTTAATTTGGCCCGCGAAGACTATAACCGGATGCTGATCAATTACGAATCGGCCCTCAAGGATGTAAACAAAAAATTAACGTTTACCAACGTGGTGGTGTATCCGGAAGTTGCGGATAAAAAATATTATCCGGTCAGGTGGTTGATCGTGGTATTGTCGTTAATCGGCAGCCTGGTCTTTACCCTGGTGTTGATCTTGTTTTACGACCAATTAAAATCAAAATAATCCTCTTTTGGTAAAACTGTTTAAGTCATATTGGATTTATTTGTTCAGCTTTCTGTTCATTGCCGTGAACAGTTACATGGTGATCAATGAAATGTATTATTTCGCATTGATCCCGTTTGCTCTGGTGTTGGTCTTTATGGCCTTTTTTAATCTGGATAAACTCATGTGGTTCATTGTGTTTACCACGCCGCTATCTCTCAACCTGGAGGAACTCGAAATGGGAGGCGTGGGTATGTACCTGCCTACGGAACCGCTCATCTTTGGGATCATGCTGTTGTATTTTCTCAAGTTGATCCAATCCCGGACCTACAACAAAAGGATGCTTTACCATCCGGTTACGATAGCCGTTCTGTTTAACCTGTTCTGGATTTTGGTCACCTCCTTTACCAGTGAAATGCCGGTGGTGTCGTTCAAATTTTTACTGGCCAGACTATGGTTCGTGGTGTGCTTCTACTTTCTGGCAACCCAGCTGTTTAAGGAGATTAAAAATTACAAAGTATTCTATTGGGCCTACATCATTCCGTTGGCGTTTGTTGTTGTTTATTCCGTGATCCGGCTGGCCGGATACGGTTTTGAAGAGCAACCTGCCCACTGGGTAATGGAACCCTTTTATAAGGATCACACTTCCTATGGTGCTATTCTGGCTATGTATTTTCCGATATTGTTCCTGTTTATGGGAAGGAGTTACCCCTCTTATGTTAAGATTTTCAGTTATGTCCTGTTCGGGGTGTTTACGGTTGGAGTGATCTTGTCCTACACCCGTGCGGCCTGGGTGAGCCTGATTGCTGCTTTCGTACTTTTTATTATTTATCGTTTGCGGGTGCGATTTAGCGTTTTAGCCGTTATGATGGGAATTTTAGGGATCATGTTGTTCCTGAGCTGGGATCGGCTTATGATTAATCTGGAGCGTAATAACCAGGATTCATCCGATGAGTTGGCTGAGCACGTGGAGTCGATTTCCAACGTATCGACCGATGCTTCCAATTTGGAACGTCTGAACCGGTGGAGCTCAGCCTGGCGGATGTTTAAGCAACGTCCTTTCCTGGGGTGGGGACCGGGAACTTATGTCTTTCAGTATGCTCCTTTTCAGCTGTCTAACGAAAAGACCATCATCAGTACCAATGCCGGGGAGAACGGAAATGCGCACAGTGAGTACATTGGCCCCCTTGCCGAATCGGGGGTTATCGGAACCGTGTCTTTTTTATTGATTGTTCTGGCGGTTTATTACAGGGGATCATTACTATATCACCGTTTACCGAAAGGGGAGCTGAAAGCCGTTGTGCTGGCTTCGCTTTTGGGTTTATTCACTTACGTGGTACACGGATTTTTGAATAATTACCTGGATACCGATAAGGCGTCGGTACCGTTCTGGGGTATGATCGCCATTATTGTCGCGATCGATGTCTATCATAGCCAGGAATCACTTGATACGCATGCAGAGTAGGGCAATGTCGTCGTGGTATTCTTCGTCCTGCTTGTAGCTATCCAACGACCGAATGAGTGAAGCAATGATCTCGGCCGGCTTTTGTTCTTTTTGCAGTAAGACCGTTTTTTCCATGTTTTCCAGGCCGAATTCCTCGTTATCCGGATTGGTTTGTTCTACGACACCATCGGTATAACAAGTCAGGATCGCATCCCGGGGAACCGTAATGTTCTTTTCGGTAACACTTGGCAGATTCTCGAAAACACCTAAAACGGTACACCCGTCGTTTAGTTTTTTAAACTGGTGGCCGACAAGCAGGAGTGGAGGGTTGTGGCCTGCGTTGATGAATTGCAGGTTGCGGGTTTGCAGGTTGTATTTTCCGATAAATGCCGTAATGAACTTCTCCCGGTTGGCATTAGCCAGTATATTCTTGTTCAGTTCGATAACGAGTTCGGATAAGGAAGAAGTTCGTTTGATCAGGGAGCGTAAGCTGGCCTGAAAATTAGACATCAGCAGTGCGGCCGGAACACCTTTACCGGAAACATCGGCGATGCAAAAAGCAATCTCATCCCGGTTGAGTTGAATGAAGTCGTAATAATCTCCGCCGATCAACCGGTGGGGCTTGTAGTTGGCGGAAACCTCTATTTCTTCATTGTCGGGTAGGTTTTTAGGAAACAGCATCACCTGCATTTCCGAAGCCAGTTCCATTTCTTTTTTAATGGCTATCTGTTCCAGATTTTCTTTATACAACCGTTTGTTTTCGATGGCAACGATAATGATGTTGGTGAGCGTTTGAATGAAGGTCAGGTGCTTAATGATGGGACTTACCTCGATCTTCTCGCCGTCGAAGTCTCCGAGCAGGATGTAGGCCAGGGGTTCTTTTTTATGAAAAACCGGAACGATTACGTCGAATGATTTCAGCTTCTCGTTTTCCGGATTGGAGAGTACGGTAATCTCGCTGAATGGCAGCAGATCTTTTTCGATGTTGATGATGGCACAGTCGGTTCCCAGGCAAAGTTCCTGAATCCATTTGTTGGCATTCTTGGAAAAAAGCACCACCTTCCCGATTTTCAATTCGTCCAGCAAAACATTTTTATAAATGCTGATCAGGTCGGCTTTGGACAAGTTATTATTGATCGCTTTGGTCACCTCCAGCAAGGTGTCGAGCTTAAACTTGCCGAGTTGCAGGCGTTTTTTGGTATTGATGGATTGTGTACTCATTTACAGGTGCTAATGTATTACATAATGCAGCCATTTCAAATTTAATGGCATAAAAAAACCGTCTGCTGAAAGACGGTTTTGAAGTTCCTGAGGTTGTATCCCGTTAGAAATTGTACGCAGCTCCGAAGTTCAGGTAGTTTGCGTTACTACCGCTGGCGGCAATAATTCTGTATTCTACGGCGATATCGATTTTTTCATTGACCAGGTAACCGGCACCAACGCCATAGGTCAGATCGAAATCGGACGATGAATCATCAAATTTTTGGGTAGTGTATATCGGGTTAAAATTGGCGTCAAATCCACTTAACACATCAAAAGAATAACTGATGGATGAAGTGGTTAAAGTCATACCCAAAGTAGCTTTTCCGTATACGCCGTTTGTATTTTCTGTAAAATAATACTTGAAATAAGGCAGGATTGGCACCATGCTGAGCGAATAGCTGAAATCGTTAAACAATCCGGCACCGATATCTTTCGTGCTGTACATCATGTATCCGATTTCGCCTCCAACACCCATGTTGTCGCCGATCTTGTGCTCATAGCCTAAAGAAACACCGTATCCCAGCGATGCCGCATCGGCAAAATCTCCCATTGGAAGTGCAATGTCCAGACCAGCATTGAACTGAGCATTGGCATTGAAAGAAAATAGCACGATGGCAAACCCTGCTGCGGTTAACTTAAATAAATTTTTCATAGTATTTGATTTTGGTTAGTTATACCCAATAATAAGTATAAATACTCAAATACTAAAAAAAATGAACTATGTTTTTCGTCAGGATTTTACACGTTCGGAATAATCTCCGCTGGTGGTACTGATTTTAATTACATCACCTTCGTTGATGAATAAAGGAACCCTAACTTCTGCGCCGGTTTCAAGGGTGGCAGGTTTCGAGGCGTTGGTTGCGGTATTCCCTTTTTCACCTGGCTCGGTAAAAGTAACCTGCAATTCAACAGAAGGGGGTAATTCACATACCAGCGCCTGTTCATCTTCAGCGTTGAAAAGGATTTCTGCATAGTTTCCTTCTTTTAGAAACTGAGGAGCATTGATGATTTCTTCTTTGATGAAGGTCTGCTCATAGGTCTCATCGTTCATAAAATGGTAGCCTGCCTCGTCCTTATAAAGGAACTGGTACTTTCTGCGTTCTACACGAACAGGGTCAATTTTATGGCCGGCAGAAAATGTGTTGTCAATCACTTTTCCGCTCTCCAGATTTTTCAATTTGGTCCGAACAAAGGCAGGGCCTTTACCCGGTTTAACATGCTGAAATTCCACAATGGTGTACAAACCACTGTTATATCGAATACATAATCCGTTCTTAATATCTGCTGTAGTAGCCATAATAATCTGTTTAAATTGGTCCTTTCATGATTCCTTTGTCAGACTCCTCGATAAACTGCAACACCTGTTGTTTTTCAGCACTATCGGGAAGTTCTTCCTGTATTGATTTCACACCGGAACCGATGGTGTTATTCAACACGTACAGGTTGCGGTAAATATCTTCAATGTTTTTGATCTGTTCGTCAGAGAATCCTCGTCTTCTTAAGCCAACGGCATTGATTCCGGCGTAGGAAATGGGTTCCCGTGCTGCTCTTACGTACGGAGGAACATTTTTTCGGACTAATGTACCACCGGCAACAAAGGAGTGAGCACCGATACGAATAAACTGTTGAGTTCCCACTTTTCCTTCCATAATCACATAATCCTCGATGATGTTGTGTCCGGACAAGCCTACGTAATTTGCGAGGATGCAATTATTTCCGACCATGCAGTCGTGTGCAATGTGTACATACCCCATAATCAGGCAGTTGTCGCCTACTTTGGTGGTCATCTTGTCAGTCGTTCCCCGGTGAATGGTAACGCACTCGCGGA
Organism: Flavobacteriales bacterium; assembly: GCA_020435335.1. Lineage (GTDB taxonomy): Bacteria > Bacteroidota > Bacteroidia > Flavobacteriales_E > Vicingaceae. The sequence continues at coordinate 18,108 of JAGQZT010000093.1, forward strand.
TCACGGTGTTGTTTCCGATCTCTACGGTGGTGTATTCGTCGTTGAATTTCAAATCTTGCGGAACAGCAGAAATGACCGCTCCTGGAAATATCTTACAGTTTTTCCCGATACGGGCACCATCAAAGATGGTCACATTCGGGCCGATCCAGGTTCCGTCACCAATCACAACATCCTTACTGATGGAGGTAAAGGGTTCGATCACTACGTTTTCACCAATCTTAGCCTCAGGATGAATGTTGGTGTTAGGAAATCTTTCCATTTTCGTGGGTTAAATTTTTTGCGAAGATAACCTTTTATTGCTGAATTTCTTCAGTAACATTTGATTCAACGTTTTTTTCTTTTACAACCTGAGCCATCAACTCCGCTTCAATACAGAGCTGACCGTTTACATAGCCCTTGCCGCCCATGTGTACGATTCCCCGTCGGATTGGGGTTAATAAATGCAGGTCGAAAATGATGGTGTCGCCGGGAATAACCTTACGCTTGAATTTCACATTATCGATCTTCATAAAATACGTACTGTAGTTTTCCGGATCCGGAACCTGACTCAACACCAGGATACCTCCTGCCTGTGCCATGGCTTCTACCTGCAATACGCCCGGCATCACCGGATTACCCGGGAAATGCCCCATGAACTGATGCTCATTCAGAGTTACATTCTTGACTCCTACAATGTGTGTTTCGGAAAGCTCCATGATCTTATCCACCAACAGGAACGGATAACGGTGAGGCAGCAATCGGTGAATGTCGTTGATGTCGTATAACGGTTCTTTGGTCAGGTCGATATTCGGACCTTGCTTTTCTTTGTCTTTAATGGCCTTCTTGATGAGTTTGGCAAAATCAACATTGCCTTTGTGACCGGGACGTGCAGCTAAGATGTGCCCTTTGATCGGTTTTCCGACCAAAGCCAGATCGCCGACAATATCCAGCAGCTTGTGCCGTGCAGGCTCATTCTGGAAGTGCAGGGTCGTATTATTCAGTACGCCGGTCTGTTCCACTTTCATGTGAGGTTTGCCCAACAAATCGGCAATTTCATCCAGTTTTTCCTGAGGAAGCGGGGTGTCTACCAGTACAATCGCATTGTCGATGTCGCCTCCTTTAATCAAACCGTTCTTAGCCAGGACTTCCAGTTCCCTCAGGAATACGAAAGTTCTGCATTTGGAAATCTCGTTCTCGAACTCACCCATGTGGTACATGTGGGCATGTTGTGTCCCCAACAACGGCGAATTGTAATCCACCATCACCGTTAAGCGGAATTCCTCCTGAGGTACGGCGAGCATTTCGGTATGTCTGTCCGGATCCTCATAGGTGATGTTCTCCGTTACTTCAAAATAATCTTTTTCGGCTTCCTGTTCGATTATTCCAACCAAATTGATGGCCTGAACAAAAGGGTAGGCACTTCCGTCCATGATCGGAACTTCGGGGCCGTCGAGCTGGATCAGGGCATTGTCGATCTCCATACCGAATAAGGCTGCCAGAATGTGCTCCGTGGTACTAACCCGTACACCGTTCTTCTCCAGGTTGGTACTCCTGGAAGTGTCCACAACCAAATCAGCATCCGCATTGATGATCGGCTGACCTTCTACATCGGTTCGTTGAAATTTAAACCCGTGATTCTCTTCGGCTGGGTTGACGGTAAGCTGCACTTTTTCACCGGTGTGTAATCCAATACCTATCACCGTAAAGGAATCCTTTAACGTTTTCTGTTTAGCCATTCTTATTTACTTTTCGTTCTAACTCGTTTAATCGATTAATGATGTCCGGAAGGTTCTTGAAACCGGCATAGGCCCGGTAAAATTCCTTGATGTCCAAAGCAGGCGAACCCTGGAGGGCTTTGCCGTCTTGTACGCTTTTCGAGATTCCGGATTGAGCGGCAACTTTCACGTTGTTGCCCACCGTAATGTGTCCGGTTATGCCAACCTGCCCGCCAAACATACAGTTCTCGCCGATCTTGGTCGATCCGGCAACACCGCACTGTCCGGCTACTACCGAATTTTTTCCGATCTCCACATTGTGGGCAACATGTACCAGGTTATCGAGTTTTACCCCTTTTTTAATTTTGGTGGAACCCATGGTGGCCCGGTCAATGGTACAATTGGCTCCGATCTCCACATGATCTTCGATAATCACATTGCCGATCTGAGGCACTTTGTTGTATTCGTTGTCGCTGTTGGGAGCAAAACCGAATCCATCCTGACCGATTGCCGTTCCCGCGTGAATGGTGCAGTTACTTCCGATCTCACATTCATGGTAGATTTTTACCCCGGAAAATAAGGTGGTGTTGTCACCGATCTTCGCATGGTCGCCGATGTATACGTGCGGATAGATCTTCACATTGTTTCCGATCTGTACATGCTCTCCGATGTAGGCAAAGTTGGCCACATAAACATGGTCACCAACCTGAGCGGTCGGATCGATGTAGGCCATGTCCTCAATGCCTTCCTTGTTTCCCTTAAATTGATTGTAGGTTTCCAGCAGTTTGGCAAAGCACTCGTAGGCATTGTCCACCTTGATCAGGGTACAGGTTTCCTTGACCGGTTTGGCCGGATTAAAATCCTTGTTGATGATCACGATGGAAGCATCCGTGGTATACAAATGCTCTTCGTAAGCCAGATTCGCCAAAAAAGAGAGCGATTGTGCTTCACCTTCTTCAATTTTAGCCAGCTTGTTTACAACCGCTTCAGCGTTGCCCACGATTTCTCCGTTCAGTAACGCTGCTATTTGATGAGCTGAAAATTCCATTAGCCCCAAAAGTAAGTCTTTACGGGGAATTTAACTAATAATTTGACAGAGATTTTAACGGTTCAATGTTTCGGAAAACACAGAAACCATTTCTTCACGGGAGTACTCAGGGCACTGATGTTTAAGGTATCGGCCGCTTCCTTGATGTCCATCATTTTTCCATCCTTCATCAGGATGTTGATCTTGTCCATTTTCGGGTTGTAGGCATTGTTGATGATGCTGTCCTGAAAAACGAAATAGCCCACTTGGTCATCAGCAAGTTTGTATTTTTTCCTGATCTTGCCGGCAATGTCGTCGATCTCCGCTTTCGTGGACTTTTTCGACTGCAGCTTGATCTTGTACAGCTTGCGGTTCAGCATCATGTCGCACAACATGGAAAGTGTCCGGTCCGGGTGGTTCTTCCAGATCTTCATGGAGGCCATGATGTCGATATCATCCAACTCAGCAAAGATTTTTAGTAATTCCGGGTTTTTCCTGAAGGCCTTCAAATCATGTTGATGATACAAAAACTCATGCAAAGCCGGTGTACAGAACAGTTCTACACCCTCCAGGGCCAGTTCCTTGGCTCGTTTCAGAATCTTCACTGAGAGCCGTTCCGCCGAAAGGGCCGTCTTGTGCAGGTATACCTGCCAGTACATCAGCCTGCGGGCGATGATGAACTTCTCGATGGAGTAAATCCCCTTCTCATCGATGGCCAACTCATCGTCTTTTACATTGAGCATGGTAATGATCCGGTCGGTATTGATCACCCCTTCGGAAACACCCGAATAAAAACTGTCGCGCTTCAGGTAATCCATCCGGTCCATATCGAGCTGGCTCGAAACCAGCTGGTACAGGAACTTCTTTTTATACTTGTTGCGGAAAATCTTCAAGGCCAGATCTAGCCGCCCGTTAAACTCCTTGTTCAGTTCATCCATAAACAGGGTCGAGATCTCTTCGTGGGAAATACCATTTACGATACTGTGTTCCAGGGCATGGGAGAAAGGCCCGTGCCCGATGTCGTGCAACAGGATCGCGATGGAAACTCCTTCGGCCTCTTCGTCGGTAATCTTGTGCCCCTTGGAACGGATTACCTCAATGGCCAGCTGCATCAGGTGCATGGTGCCCAGGGCATGATGGAAACGGGTGTGTAAAGCGCCGGGATAAACCAAATGAGTCAATCCCAATTGCTTGATTCGCCTCAACCGTTGAAAGTAAGGGTGTTCGATCAGGTCGAAAATAATATCGTGATTGATCGTAATAAAACCGTAAATGGGGTCGTTAAATATTTTCTTTTTGTTCAGTTTAGGCATACAAGCAACAAAGTGGGTATTTCCGTTTCAAAAGTACTATTTTTGGAAAGCCGAAAAAATTAAAAAAGAAGCAAATATTTATGGATGCAATAAAGATACTTTGGGCTGATGACGAAATCGACCTGTTAAAACCACACATTCTCTTTCTGGAAGAAAAAGGCTATGAGGTGCTCTCTACGCAAAGTGGCGACGATGCGCTGGATATTCTGGAGGAGGAGCGTGTCGACATCGTTTTCCTCGATGAGAACATGCCCGGGCTTTCCGGTTTGGAAACCCTCGAACGCATGAAAGCCAGGTATCCGAGCCTGCCCATCATCATGATCACCAAGAGTGAAGAGGAGTTTATCATGGAAGAAGCGATCGGAGCCAAGATCTCCGATTACCTGATCAAGCCGGTGAACCCGAAA
>JAGQZT010000009.1 GCA_020435335.1 Flavobacteriales bacterium
CAAAAAAATGAAGCCTGGATCGTATTTCCCGGAGTATATCTTCGACTGAATGTATGGGCTTTTCCATGAGCCACAAATGTATAAATATTACATGGCATAAAAACTGTTATTAAATAATAACAACTTTAATACCCTAATCCCATCAATTTTAGCAGAATTTATTAAATTGGTGCTTAAATTAAGACTTTATGAAAAGACTAAGAATACTTTTATTCATCTCATTTACAGCACTTTCAGCCGCCTTTTACGGACAGGATGGAGTAAATGTGGGGGATTCGACTGCACTTGATGCAGCAAGAGCCCAGGAATTGTATAATTCAGGCATCCAGAAGTTCAATGCTCAGGATCTCGACGGTGCGATCAATGACTTTACCGAAGCCATTACCCTTAGCCCTGATTTCTTCCGGGCTTACTTTAACCGGGGTTCCGTTAAATACCAGCAGGAAAGATACAAAGACGCCATTACGGATTTCACCATGGTCATCGAATTGAATGCCGACTCCACCGACGCTTATTTCATGCGGGGACGATCCTATCAGGCTCTTGATCAAGAAGATGCTGCCCTAAACGATTTCAATGATGCTATCCGCGTAAACCCGGACCACGCTCAGGCCTACTACTACCGGGGAGGGATCAACTTCATTCATGAAAAATACAAGGAAGCTCTCGAAGATTATAATCATGCCATCAAAAACAAAGCGGATTACGCTTATGCCTATAACGACCGTGGCAGTACGAAACGAAAACTGGAAGATTTTGAAGGGGCCATTTCGGATTACAAAAAAGCCATCCTGCTCGACAATAAACTGCACTTCGTTTACAACAACCTGGGCAGCGTTCAACGGAGAGCGGGTAAATTCGATGACGCTATTGGCAGCTTCACGAAAGCCATCGAAGCCAAATCGGATTACTACCTGGCTTATAACAACCGTGGTTTGGCCAAGTACGATAAAGGCGACTACGACGGTGCCATTAATGATTTCAGTGATGCCATCCGGCTGAAAACCAGCTACAGTTACGCATTCAGCAACCGCGCCGCTTCCAAATACAAACTGAAGGATTATAAAGGTGCCGTTGAGGATTGTAATAAGGCCATCATCATCAACAAAGACAATGCTGCGGCTTACCTGAACAGAGGTATTGCCAGAGAAATGCTTCGTGAAGAAGATGATGCTTGTAAAGACTGGAGTAAGGCTGCAGAGTTAGGCCTGAAAAACGGAAAATTATTTGTTCAGCAAAGTTGCGATTAATACCTAGAATTTAAGAAGATGAAAACGAATTACATATATACCCTACTGTTTTTGATTTGTGCCGTTTCGGTTCAGGCTCAGGATGTTCCTTTCGACAAGAAATTGTTTAAAGAACAAAAAGATGAATTTAAAGTAGCCAAAGATGCCCTCGATGAAGGTTATTACCTCTTCGAAACCATCCCTTCTACTTACCTCGATTTCAACGACGACCAGTACAAACTTCGTCAGTCATACTACAGACAGGCCCTGAACAGCCTGTTCAAAGCCAATAAGTTCAATCCGAACAACGCGGAACTGAACTATCGCCTAGGTCGATGCTACCTGATGAATGCCGTATATAAAGAAGAAGCTGTTCCTCACCTGGAAAAAGCCAAGAAGTTAAATCCTGCCGTTTCGGCCGATATCGATTACCACTTGGGTATCGCCTACCACATTGTGATGGATTTCGACAAAGCCATTGATTCTTTCAAAAAATATCAAAGCACACTGGGAGCTAAAAATCCGGACGAACAGGAAGATGTAAAAAAACGCATCGGCGAATGTGAAATGGGCAAGAAACTGGTTGCTAATCCGGAACGTGTGTTCATCGATAACTTCGGCCGTCCGGTAAACTCGAAATACCCGGAATATGGTGCCATTATCTCCGCCGACGAATCCATCATGATGTTTACTTCAAGAAGAAACACCTCTACGGGAGCTGCAAAAATGCAGCAGGACATCATGGATTACGACGAAGACATCTACATCACCAAAAAAGTGGACGGTAAATGGACGGATCCGGAAAACATGGGTGCGCCGATCAACACGGAAGGCCACGATGCGACTACAGCCGTTGCTCCTGATGCACAAAGTATGATCATGTACATCGACGACAAAGGCGATGGTAACCTCTACGAGTGTAAACTGGTAGGCACCAGCTGGAGCAAGCCAAAAAAGATGAACAAGAACATCAATACCAAAGCTCACGAATCTTCTGCCAGCTACTCCAACGACGGTAAAACCCTGTACTTCGTAAGTAACAAAGAAGGTGGTTTTGGTAATCACGATATTTATGTAACCCACTGGGATGAAACAGCCCTGGATTGGGGAGCGTCAACAAACTTGGGCCCGGTGATCAACACCAAATATAATGAAGAAGCGGTACTGATTCACCCGGATGGTAAAACCCTGTACTTCAGTTCTCAGGGACATTCCACCATGGGTGGTTACGACATCTTTAAATCCGATTTGAAAGAAGATGGAAGCTGGACAGAACCGGTAAACATCGGTTACCCGATCAACACCGTGGATGATGACGTGTTCTTTGTAATTAATGCCAGTGGTAGACGTGGTTACTACTCCTCTTTTAAAGCCGACGGTTTGGGTGAAAAGGACATTTACAAGATCACCTTCCTGGGACCTGAAAAACCCTTGCAGTTAAATGGTGAGGACAACCTGCTGGCCAGTGTTGCCAAACCGGTAAGTGAAAAAGCCATCGAAAAACCGGTGGATGCCTTAACCAAACGCATCACCATCCTGAAAGGGGTCGTTCGTGATGCCGAAACACTTCAACCTGTAGGAGCCGACCTGGAGCTGATCGATGTGGAAGAAAACAAAACCCTCGCAACTTTCGAAGCCAATGCCAGTACGGGTAAATACCTGGTATCGCTACCATCCGGTAAAAACTACGGGTTAATCGTACGGGAAGAAGGTTACCTCTTCCATTCCGAGAACTTCAACATCCCGGAAACGGCTGCCTACCAGGAAGTGGTGAAGAACATCGACCTGAAAAAGATCAAGGTCGGAAGTGCTATCGTGTTAAAGAACATCTTCTACGATTACAACAAAGCCACACTTCGTGATGCTTCCAAAAACGAACTGGATCGTTTAACCAAACTGTTAACCGAAAATCCTTCCATCAAAATCGAGCTTTCAGCCCACACCGATTCACGCGGTGGTGATGCTTATAACGAGAAACTCTCTCAGGCTCGTGCACAGTCTTGTGTCGACTACCTGATCGGCAAAGGCATCAGCGCCGATCGTTTGATCGCCAAAGGATATGGTGAGTCGCAATTGATTCGTACCGACGAAGAAATAGCCAAGCTGAAATTCGAAGACGAAAAAGAAGCTGCTCACCAGGAAAACAGAAGAACAGAGTTTAAAATCACCTCTAAATAATCGCACATGAATTATTACGAGCTCTTCAAAACCGATTTCTTTACCGGTCTTTCCAACTTAACTAAAAAGATTTGGAAAAAAGTGCTTCTGGCCTACGCGATCTATTACGTCAGCTCCATGGTACTGGCAGGTATTTTTGCCCTGATCGCATTTATGGGCGTAGTCGACCTCAATATGTTCTCCGACATGGTCGGAAGCAGCTCTCCGGAAGATTCTTTGTTGATGATCGAGTACATAACCGAAATGCTCATGACACCTGAATTTCTGGTATCACTGATCATTTTAATGATCATCATCATCATTCTGGCTTCCTGGAATTACCTGTTTGCTTTTTTAGCCTGCGATTCGGAAGTTAAAGACGAACGATACAACTTTACACAGTTGTTTAAGCTCTCCTTCTCGGTTCAGGTCTTCAAATTCGCAGGAGTCATGTTTCTCCTGAACATCATCATTGCCACTCTCTTTGTAATCGCAGCGTTTAGCGCTTCCTTCTCCATATGGCTGGCAGTATTGCTGTTCCTGATGGTTTGCGTATTATCCACCCGGTTTCTTCTGGTTATTCCGGCATATGTGATCGGAAACTATGATTTCGGTTCTTCTTTTGCCTTCAGCTTCTACCACATCAACTGGCCGCGGGCTTTTAAGATTTTCGGGATCATGTTCTTGGGCATGCTCGTTATTTTCGGAGTTAGTTTCCTGATCGGATTGATTTCCATGGCTTTCTCGTTCATTCCATTACTCGGTTCTTTCATTCAAATGGGAATCAATGTACTGCTTAGTGCTACCATGATGGCTGTTTCCGTTGGTGCTCTGGTTGGTCTGTATTACCGTTATGCCGATGGTTCCACGACTATTCCAACGGAAGAAGAATCGCCTAGCACACTCTGATGGACATCGAAAATTACCTCGATAGCGCCCGGAAACAATTCCTGTACTACAAACAGTTGGGTGAAAAAACCATTGATCAGGTTGCTGATGAAAAGTTATGCTGGCAATTCAACGATGACAGCAACTCCATCGCCATCATGGTGAACCACCTTTGGGGTAACATGCTCTCCCGCTGGACTGATTTCCTGAACAGCGACGGGGAAAAGGAGTGGCGCAACCGGGATCTCGAATTTGAACAGGTGATCAATAATCGAAAAGAACTGCTGGAAAAATGGCATGCCGGCTGGGATTGCCTGTTTAACGCACTTAACTCAATCAATAAAGACAACTTCAATACCGAGATCTACATCCGGAATCAGGGCCACAGCGTGATGGAAGCCATTA